>NZ_JBQKKR010000004.1:0-184188 GCF_052116665.1 Dysosmobacter sp. Sow4_B12
CCCCGAAAAGTCCGGAGGACTTTTTGGGGACCCCTGACTTGATTTGAAAACGGCGCTCCGCGCCGCCCCGCAGAGCGGGGCCCCGCGTGGACTTGCCCATGGAGGTTATCCGAACAATGACAAAACAGCAGAACATCCGAAACTTTTCAATCATTGCCCACATTGACCTCGTCGTCGCAAAGTCCGCTTGACTCCGTTTCCGCCTGCGGCGAAAACTGCGCGCACTCCCTTGCTCCTCCTCTCCCCGAAAAGTCCGGAGGACTTTTTGGGGACCCCTGACTTGATTTGAAAACGGCGCTCCGCGCCGCCCCGCAGAGCGGGGCCCCGCGTGGACTTGCCCATGGAGGTTATCCAAACAATGACAAAACAGCAGAACATCCGAAACTTTTCAATCATTGCCCACATCGATCACGGCAAGTCCACGCTGGCGGACCGGCTGCTGGAAAAGTGCGGTGCCGTCACGGCCCGGGAGATGTCCAGCCAGCTGCTGGACAACATGGATCTGGAAAAGGAGCGGGGCATCACCATCAAGGCCCGGGCTGTCCGGTTGAATTACAAGGCCCAGGACGGGGAGGTCTATGAGCTGAACCTCATCGACACCCCGGGCCATGTGGACTTCAACTATGAGGTGTCCCGGTCCCTGGCCGCCTGCGAGGGCGCCGTGCTGGTGGTGGATTCCACCCAGGGCGTGGAGGCCCAGACCCTGGCCAACACCTATCTCGCTATGGAGCACGACCTGGAGATCCTGCCGGTGTTCAACAAGATCGACCTGCCGGCGGCGGACCCCCAGAAAGCCAAGCAGGAGGTGGAGGACATCATCGGCCTGCCGGCCCTGGACGCCCCGGAGATCTCCGCCAAAATGGGCATCAACATCGACGCCGTCCTGGAAGACATTGTGAAAAACGTGCCGCCGCCCGCCGGCGACGTGAACGCGCCCCTAAAGGCGCTGATCTTCGACAGCCAGTATGACAGCTACCGGGGCGTCATCGTGTATTTCCGCGTCATGGAGGGCAGCATCCGCGTCGGCCAGCAGGTGAAGCTCATGGCCTCCGGCGCCGTGTACCAGGTCATTGAGTGCGGCCACCTGCTGCCCCTGGGGCTGGAGCCCTGCGACTGCCTGGAGGCCGGCGAGGTGGGCTATTTCACCGCCAGCATCAAAAACGTCCAGGATACCCGGGTGGGCGACACCGTCACAGACGCCGCTGCCCCCACGGCGGAGCCTCTGCCCGGCTACCGCCCCGTGCAGCCCATGGTGTACTGCGGCATCTACACGGAGGACGGCTCCAAGTATCCGGACCTGCGGGACGCCCTGGAAAAGCTGCGGCTCAACGATGCCTCCTTGAGCTTTGAGCCGGAGTCCTCCGTGGCCCTGGGCTTTGGCTTCCGGTGCGGCTTTTTGGGCATGCTCCACATGGAGATCATCCAGGAGCGGCTGGAGCGGGAGTTTGACCTGGAGTTGGTGACCACCCTGCCCTCCGTCGTCTACCACGTCTACAAGACCGACGGCACCATGGTGAAGGTGGACAATCCCCATAATTACCCGGACCCCGCCACCATCGAGCACGCGGAGGAGCCCTATGTGAAGGTGAACATCATCGCCCCCAACGAATACGTGGGCAACATCATGCCCATGTGTCAGAACCGCCGGGGTGAGTTTCACGACATGCAGTATCTGGACACCCACCTGGTGGAGCTGCACTACCAAATGCCCTTGAATGAGATCATCTACGACTTTTTTGATACCTTGAAGGCCAACACCAAGGGCTACGCGTCCTTGGACTACGAGCTCTCCGACTACCGGCCCAGCGAGCTGGTGAAGGTGGATCTGAAGCTCAACGGCGAGGGCGTGGACGCGCTGAGCTTTATCGCCCACAAGGACAGGGCCTATCCCCGGGCCCGGCGCCTGTGTGAGAAGCTGAAGGAGAACATCCCCCGCCAGCTCTTTGAGGTCCCCGTCCAAGCGGCCATCGGCGGCCGGGTCATCGCCCGGGAGACAGTGAAGGCCATGCGCAAGGACGTGCTGGCCAAGTGCTACGGCGGCGACGTCACCCGGAAGAAGAAGCTGCTGGAAAAGCAAAAAGAGGGCAAAAAGCGCATGCGGAGCCTTGGGTCGGTGAAGGTGCCGACGGAGGCGTTTTTGGCGGTGCTCAAGCTGGACGAATGATTTTTGCCCTCTGCGAGCGGGAGCGAGCCGCCGCGGAAGCGGCGCCAAGCGTTTTTGCGCGAAGCGGAAAAACCTTGAACCGGGCGGGCTTTGCCTGCCCGGTTGGCTCCTATGGAGGGGACCCCGCAAAACGGGTTTTGCGGGGCGGGCAAAAAGCGCATGCGGAGCCTTGGGTCGGTGAAGGTGCCGACGGAGGCGTTTTTGGCGGTGCTCAAGCTGGACAAATCAAAAAAAGACCGCAAGCGTATGCTTGCGGTCTTTTTTTACGCGTCTGCCAGGGTGATCAGCAGCACTCCGTCCTCCTGGTCCAGCCAGGAGCAGCGCAGCTGCTTGGCCCGGGGGCCGTCCTCCGTTTCCAGGGGAAACGTAAAGGTGTATACCGGCGAATCCTCCAGAGCGGACTGAATGGTATCCAGCCGGATAGCCCGGCGGAGCCGGGCCCGGAGGGGACCGGGGGCCTGCTGGCGGACATAGCGGGCCGCCAGGGCGCGGTAGGTGGTGCTCGGCGGCAGGGCGGATTGCCCGTCCGGCAGGCAGCAGACGCCGCTGAACACATCCACCGTCAGCACGAAGTCATAGTCCCGCAGGGCCAGAGCCTCCGCCAGCCGGCTGCGCTGGCGCTGGGCGCTGACGTCCACGGCACGGTAAAAGGCCTCCACGTGGCGGCTCTCCGGGTCCTCCGCCAGCTCCAGCATGGAGCGGACCCAGACGGTCCGCCCGTCGCCCAGGGAGAAGCGGTGCTCGAAGCCGTGGTGGGCGTTTCCCTGGGAAAAGTCCTCCAGCAGAGGCGTGGGGCGGAAGCGGCGGTCAAACTCCGCCCGCTGGTCCGGGTCGGGGATATTGTCCCGGAGGTGGCGCAGGCACGCGTCGGCGGAGTTGCCGAACAGCACGCCCACAAGATAGCGGTCAGCGCCGCGGCTGTCCAGGATGCGGTCGGCGGACAGGTCCAGCCGGGCGGCGGCCAGGGCGGTTTTGGCCTGGGCTTTGAAGCGGCTGCCCAGCTCCGCGAAGCGGCGCTTGGCCGCCTGGCGGTCGCTGACGTCCTCCGCCTTGCCCAAAAGGCCGTATACGTTGCCCTTGCTGTCAAACAGGCTCACCAGGGAGGCCCTGTACCAGCGCCAGCCCTGGCCGCTGTAATTGCCCCGGTATTCCAGGGTGCCGGCACCGGGACGGGCGGAGGCCCGCCGCAGGGCGGTGGCCAGCCGCCGGCGGTCCTCCGGGTGAATGGCGGGGGAGTCCTCCAGGCTTTGGAGGTAGTGCTCCACCCGGCGGGTGGAGCGGTGGCCGCCGGCATCGTAGGTCTCCACATGGGCCACATCGGCGGCGGTGTCATAGTCCAGGCTGACGATGTGGGAGCGGTCCAGCAGCAGGTCGCACAGCCGGGTCCGCAGCCGCAGCTCCTCGGCGGTCTCCTGTTCCCGGGTCATGTCGGTGCAGCAGAGGTACAGCCGCGTTTCACCGTCCGCCCGGGGCTGCCAGACCGCCTCCACGGCGGCCCACAGCACCTGGCCGCTCCGGGTCCGCAGCCGGCACATCTGGCGGCAGGGTCTGCCGTTCACCCGGGCCTGGAGCAAGGCGGACATCAGCCCCTCCCGGTCCGCCGGCACCACCCGGCAAAGCGGGTCTGCCCGCAGGCGCTTCAGCAGCTCCGGCGGCGGATAGCCCAGCAGCTCCGCCAGCCGTCCGCTGAGATACACCGGCTCCGGCGTCCCGTCCGCCTGGAGGCGGAACAGGGCGAAGGCCGCCGGCAGCGTGCCCAGCAGGGCGTCCACCTGGTCCTGGGCGCTGGTAAGCTGCGTCTGGGCCTCCTCCAGCCGGGCCTGGGTCCGGCGGGACAGGTCAATGTCCAGCAGCATGGCGTAAAACACGGTGGCGCCGCCGCTGTTTTGCAGGCGCTCCGCCCGGAGGTTCACCCACAGGGGCGGACCCTCCCGGCGCTTGAGCCGCAGGTCGTGGTCCATCGGGTGGCCCTCCCGCTGGGCGTCCAGCAGGGCCTGCAGCAGGGGAGGCCAGTCCTCCTTCACCACCAGGGCGGAAACATCCTGGGAAAAGCGGTCCAGCAGCTCCCGGCGGCTCCAGCCGGTGAGCTGGCACAGCCGCCGGTTGAAGGACAGGCACCGCAGTCCCTCCCGGCTCAGCTCCAGGGTGGCCACGGCGCCGGGCAGGTCATCCGCCATGAGGCCGGCGGCGCTCTCCGTTTCGGAAGGAACGTCCAGCACGCAGCCCACCACGCCGTACATGACCTGGTAGCAGGTGAGGGTGAAGGCGCTGCCGGCGGCGGTCTCAAAGGGCAGGGAGGCGGAGGAGCCGGAGAAGGCCACCGTGTGCAGCGGCGCCAGCGCCGCCAGGTGCCGGGGAGTGTAGTCCCAGAGGAAGCGGCGGCCCTTCAGCTCCGCCGCCGGCGTGCCCAGCAGGGAGGCGGCCGCGTCGTTGGCGAAGCGGCAGACCAGGTCCACCATGTCCCCACTGCCGTTGGTGACCACCTCCAGCAGCAGGAAGGGGATGCGGCTGCCCTGGAAGGGCTTTGTAAACTTGTCCAGCGGCTTCGCCACGAAAACACCCCCGAAAAGAAAAAATCACTTCTATTATATATGTGAAAGGAAGCGGGTGCAAGGGAAATGCGTTTTTTGCCGAAAAACGAGAAAAAATAGGTGGACCTTTTCGGAAATGCACAAAAAGCCACCTGTTTTGGAGAAAAAAGTCTAGCGGTAAAAACGCCTGGTTTTCATTGACTGGGCTGGAAAAAACCATCATAATAGCATAAAATATAGTAAAATCGATAAAGTGCGGACAAAAGTATGGAGGCGGTTATGAAGAAAGGCTATTTGGTGCTGCAGGATGGCCGGGTGTTCGAGGGGTTCCGGTTCGGCGCCCCGGCGGACACCGTGGGCGAGCTGGTGTTCACCACCGGCATGTGCGGCTATATCGAGACATTGACGGACCCCAGCTACGCGGGACAGATCGTCATGCAGACCTATCCCCTTATCGGCAACTACGGCATCATCCGGGAGGACTTCGAGGGCGCTTGCTGCGTGAAGGGCTATGTGGTGCGGGAGTGGTGTGACGCGCCGTCCAATTTCCGCACGGACTGTGACCTGGACACCTTCTTAAAGGAGCAGGGGGTGCCGGGCCTGTGGGGCGTGGACACCCGGGAGCTCACCCGCATCATCCGGGAGCACGGCGTCATGAACGCCGTCATCTGCGACCAGGTCCCCGCCGACCTCAAGGCCGTGGAGACCTACGCCGTCACCGGCGTGGTGGAGGCGGTTTCCTGTAAGGAGCCCTCCGTCCATCCGGCGGTGGGGGAGGAGAAGTTCCGCGTCAGCCTCATCGATTACGGCGCCAAGCGCAACATCATCCGGGAGCTTCAGAAGCGGGGCTGCACCGTGACGGTGCTGCCCGCCGCCACCTCCGCCGAGGACATCCTGGCGGAGGACCCCGACGGCGTCATGCTCTCCAACGGCCCCGGCGACCCGGCGGAGAACGTCTATGAGATCGCCCAGATCCAAAAGCTTTTAGGAAAGGTGCCCATGTTCGGCATCTGCCTGGGCCACCAGCTGACGGCCCTGGCCGCCGGCGGCCGGACCTACAAGCTCAAGTACGGCCACCGGGGCGTGAACCAGCCGGTGCGGGATGTCAGTGGTGTCCGCACATTCATCACCAGCCAGAACCACGGCTACGCCGTGGACTTCGACAGCATCCAGACCGGCCGCCTCCGCTTCGCCAACGCCAATGACGGCACCTGCGAGGGCATCGATTACCCCGGCCTGCGGGCCTTCACCGTGCAGTTCCATCCGGAGGCCTGCACCGGCCCCAAGGACACGTCCTTCCTCTTTGACCGCTTTGTGGAGCTTATGAAAGGTGGTGAGTGCTGATGCCTCTCGATACTTCCATCAAGAAAGTCCTGGTCATCGGCTCCGGCCCCATCGTCATCGGACAAGCCGCCGAGTTTGACTACGCCGGCGCCCAGGCCTGCCGTGTGCTGAAGGAGGCCGGCGTCAACGTGGTGCTGTGCAACTCCAACCCCGCCACCATCATGACCGACCAGGCCATGGCCGACGAGATCTACCTGGAGCCTCTGACGGTGGAGACCATCAAACGCATCATCAAGAAAGAAAAGCCCGACTCCATCCTGGCGGGCCTGGGCGGCCAGACAGGCCTGACCCTGGCCATGCAGCTGGACAAGGAGGGCTTCCTGGAGGCCCAGGGTGTCCGCCTGCTGGGCACCGACGCCAAGGCCATCTCCCGGGCCGAGGACCGGGAGCTGTTCAAGGAAGCCATGGCGGAGATCGGCCAGCCGGTCATTGCCTCCGACATCGCTGAGACCGTGGAGGACGCCCTGGCTGTGGCGGAGCGCATCGGCTATCCCGTCATCGTCCGTCCCGCCTTCACCCTGGGCGGCGCCGGCGGCGGCGCGGCCAAGAACGCAAAGGAGCTGCGGGTCATCGCCCAGACGGGCCTGGACGCCTCTCCCATCACCCAGGTCCTCATCGAAAAGGCCATTTTCGGCTGGAAAGAGATCGAGTTTGAGACCATGCGGGACAGCGTGGGCAACGTCATCGCCGTCTGCTCCATGGAGAACTTCGACCCCGTGGGCGTCCACACCGGCGACTCCATCGTGGTGGCGCCTACCCAGACCCTGGCGGACAAGGAGTTCCAGATGCTCCGCTCCGCCTCCCTGGACATCATCACCCACTTAGGCATCGTGGGCGGCTGCAACTGCCAGCTGGCCCTGAACCCGGACACCTTTGAGTACGCGGTCATCGAGGTGAACCCCCGCGTCAGCCGCTCCTCCGCCCTGGCCTCCAAGGCCACCGGCTACCCCATCGCCAAGATCACCACCAAGATCGCCCTGGGCTACACCCTGGACGAGATCAAAAACGACATCACCGGCAAGACCTGCGCCTGCTTCGAGCCCACGCTGGACTACATTGTGGTGAAGATGCCCAAGTGGCCCTTCGACAAGTTTGCCGACGCCTCCCGGACCCTGGGCACCCAAATGAAGGCCACCGGCGAGGTCATGGCCATCGGCCCCAGCTTTGAGATGGCCCTCATGAAGGCCGTCCGGGGCGCCGAGGTGGGCCTGGACAGTCTGAACCGCAAGGCGGACCCGGAGGATGACGCCCCCATCTGGGAGCGGCTGCGCCGGGTGGACGACCACCGGCTCTTCACCGTGTTCGAGGCGCTGAAGGCGGGCCTGTCCGTGGACGAGATCTTCGGCATTACCCGCATCGACCGCTGGTTTTTGGCCAAGCTCAAGAAAATGGCGGACTTCGAGCTGGCCCTGGCCAAGGACGGCCTGACGGCGGAGCACTATGAGACCGGCAAGCGCCTGGGCTACCCCGACGACACCCTCAAGCGCCTCTCCGGCGCCGACACCCTGCCGGCGGAGGCCAAGAAGGCCGTCTACAAGATGGTGGACACCTGCGGCGCCGAGTTCGACGCTGAGACCCCCTATTTCTACTCCAGCTTCGACCAGTTCTGCGAGTCCCGCACCTTCCCCCGCAGCGGCCGGCCCGTCATCATGGTCCTGGGCTCCGGCCCCATCCGCATCGGCCAGGGCATTGAGTTCGACTACTCCTCCGTCCACTGCGTCTGGACGCTGAAGGAGCTGGGCTACGACGTGGTCATCGTCAACAACAACCCCGAGACCGTCTCCACCGACTACGACACCGCCGATCGGCTGTACTTCGAGCCGCTGTTCCCCGAGGATGTCATGCACATCATCGACGTGGAAAAGCCCGTGGGCGTGGTGGTGGCCTTCGGCGGCCAGACGGCCATCAAGCTCACCAAGTACCTGGACAGCCACGGCATCCCCATCCTGGGCACCTCCGCCGAGTCCATCGACATGGCCGAGGACCGGGAGCGGTTCGACGAGCTGCTGGAGCGGTTCCACATCAAGCGCCCCCGCGGCATGGGCATCACCGGCATGCAGGGGGCCCTGGACGCCGCCCACGAGCTGGGCTATCCCGTGCTGCTGCGCCCCTCCTACGTCATCGGCGGCCAGAACATGGTCATTGCCCACAACGACGAGGACGTGCGCACCTATATGGAGGTCATCCTCTCCGGCAAGATCGAAAACCCCGTGCTGGTGGACCAGTACCTCATGGGCAAGGAGCTGGAGGTGGACGTCATCTCCGACGGTAAGGACGTCCTCATCCCCGGCGTCATGCAGCACATTGAGCGCACCGGCGTCCACTCCGGCGACTCCATCGCCGTGTATCCGCCCTTCTCCATCGGCGACAAGATGCTCAAGGTCATCATCGACTGCTCCGAGAAGCTGGCGCTGTCCCTGGGCACAAAGGGCCTCATCAACATCCAGTACCTCATCTACCAGGGGGAGCTGTACGTCATCGAGGTCAACCCCCGGGCCAGCCGCACCGTGCCCTATATCTCCAAGGTCACCGGCGTGCCCATGGTGGACCTGGCCACCCGGGTCATGGTGGGCCAACCCCTCAAGTCCCTGGGCTACGGCACCGGACTGTACCGCCAGCCGCCCTATGTGGCCGTGAAGGTGCCCGTGTTCTCCTTTGAGAAGATCACCGACGCCAACGCCGCCCTGTCTCCGGAGATGAAGTCCACCGGCGAGGTGCTGGGCCTGGGCAAAAACATGCAGGAGGCGCTGTTCAAGGGCCTGGTCTCCGCCGGCTACAAGGTGGAAAAGGGCGAGCACGCGGGCGTCCTCATCTCCGTGAACCACCGGGACCAGCCGGAGATCGTGAACATCGCCCGGAAGCTGGACGAGATGGGCTTCAAGCTGTACGCCACCGAGGGCACCGCCAACGAGATCTCCCGCCTGGGCACCGATGTGGAGGTCGTGGGCAAGCTGGGCAAGGACAACAAGGTGTTCCAGATGCTGGAGGATGGGATGATCGATTACGTCATCCTCACCGGCTCCACGGAGCCCAGCTATATCCGGGACTTCATCCATCTGAACCACCGCTGCGTCCAGCTGGGTATCCCGTGCCTGACCAGCCTGGACACGGCCAATGCTCTGACGGACATCCTGGCCTCCCGCTACAACCAGCACAACACGGAGCTCATCGACATCTGCCACCTGCGCTCCCAGCGGCAGAAGCTGCGCTTCGCCAAAATGCAGACCTGCGGCAACGACTATATCTTCCTGGAAAACTGGAACGGGGAGATCACCTGCCCGGAGTCCCTGTGCGTCTCCTTCTGCGACCGGCATTACGGCATCGGCGCCGACGGCATCATCCTCATGGAGAAGTCCGCCAAGGCCGACGCCAAAATGCGCATGTTCAACGCCGACGGCAGCGAGGGCATGATGGCCGGCAACGCCCTGCGGTGCATGTGCAAGTACCTCTATGACAACGGCATCGTGAAGAAAGAGGAGATGTCCGTGGAAACAGGCAAGGGCGTCAAGTCCGTCCGGGTGTACACCACCAACGGCCAGGTCACCTCCGCCTGCGTGGACATGGGCCGCGCTACCCTGGACACGGCGGCCCTGCGGTTCGACATTCCGGAAAAGACCGTGGTGGACTATCCCGTCCGCATCGGCGGCCGGCCCTACAACATCACCTGCGTGGACGTGGGCAACCCCCACTGCGTGGTGTTCTGCCCCCGGGTGGACGCGGTGGACATCGACTTCATCGGTCCCCGTTTCGAGCACGCGCCTTACTTCCCCGAGCGCATCAACACGGAGTTCATCCGGGTGGTGAATCCCAACACCATCAAGATGCGGGTCTGGGAGCGGGGCAGCGGCGAGACCCTGGCCTGCGGAACCGGCGCCTGCGCGGCGGTGGTGGCCGCCGTGGCCAACGGCCTGTGCGCCAAGGGCAGCGACATCACGGTCCGCGTCCGGGGCGGCGACCTGGTGGTGAATTACACCGACGAGCGCGTCACGCTCACCGGCGACGCCAAGCTGGTGTTCACCGGCGAGGCGGAATACTGAGAAAACCTGCAAAAAAACACCTCCGTTCCCCGGGAACGGAGGTGTTTTTGCAGATGTTACAAGAGGAGACTGCAAAAATTGTTAAAATTTCAGCAAACTCGGCATTCGCAAATTTGCGGAACGTGCTATAATTATTTTATACGAAGCTTTTCGTAAAATGATACAATTTGGGAGACAGCAGCCATGGAGACCAATACCACCCCCAGCGCGCCGCCCGCGGCGGAGATGAAAGCCCCGAAGCCGGACCGGCGTCCGCCCACCGTGGGTATGCGCACCATCAAGACCGCCACGGCGGCGGCCATCTGCGCCTTGATCTATTTCTTTTTTGACCGCAGCCCCGCCTTTGCCTGCATCGGCGCCATCTTCGGCCTGGGCGCCAATATGGAGCACTCCAAGCTTAACGGCGGCAACCGCCTGTTCGGCACCATCATCGGCGGCGTGATCGGCATGGCGCTGTTCCGCGTGTACCTCATTTTTCACCCGGAGGGGGGCAGGTCGCTGCTGCTGGTGCCGTTGGTGTTCATCGGCACGATTTTGCTCATCGTCCTGTGCCAGATCTTCTGGGTGGGCGGTGTCCAGCCCGGCGGCGTGGTGCTGTGCATCCTGCTGTTCAATACCCCGCCGGAGACCTACATCAGCTACGCCCTCAACCGCATTTTCGACACCGGCGTGGGCGTGGTGGTGGCGCTGTTCATCAACAAGTACTTCCCCCGGGACCGGGTGGAGCGGTGGCTGGAGAAGCTGTGGAGCCTGGACAGCAAAATCAGCTATTTCTGGGAGGACCGCTCCAGCGACACGGAATGATGGAGAAAAAAGCCGCGTGGCAGCTGCCATGCGGCTTTTTTGCGCGGAAAAAAGGGCCGGGTGCGCCGCAAGGCGCACCCGGCCATAAAGACGGGGGAGGGGGAGATTACATCTCCTTGATGGCGGCCTGCGCGGCAGCCAGACGGGCGATAGGCACACGGAAGGGAGAGCAGGACACATAGTCCAGGCCCACCTTGTGGCAGAACTCCACGGAGGAGGGGTCGCCGCCGTGCTCGCCGCAGATGCCCAGGTGGATGTCGGGGTTGGTGGCACGGCCCATCTTGGCGGCCATGTCCACCAGCTTGCCGACGCCCTTCTGGTCCAGCTTGGCGAAGGGATCGTTCTCGTAGATCTTCTTGTCGTAGTAGGCGTCCAGGAACTTGCCGGCGTCGTCGCGGGAGAAGCCGAAGGTCATCTGGGTCAAGTCGTTGGTGCCGAAGGAGAAGAAGTCGGCCTCCTTGGCGATCTCGTCGGCGGTCAGAGCGGCGCGGGGGATCTCGATCATGGTACCCACCAGGTACTTCATGTCGGAGCCGGCCTCCTTGATGATGGCGTCGGCGGTCTCCACCACCACGCTCTTGACGTACTTGAGCTCCTTGACCTCGCCCACCAGGGGGATCATGATCTCGGGGACCATGGTCCACTCGGGATGGCGGGCCTGGACGGCCAGAGCGGCCTTGATGACGGCGCGGGTCTGCATGGCGGCGATCTCGGGATAGGTGACAGCCAGACGGCAGCCGCGGTGGCCCATCATGGGGTTGAACTCGTGCAGGGAAGCGATGATGTTCTTGATGTCGGCGACGGACTTGCCCATATCGTCGGCCAGCTTCTGGATGTCGGCCTCCTCGGTGGGAACGAACTCGTGCAGGGGGGGATCCAGGAAGCGGATGGTGACGGGGCAGCCCTCCATGGCCTCGTAGATGCCCTCGAAGTCACCCTGCTGCATGGGCTCCAGAACGGCCAGGGCGGCCTCCCGCTGCTCCACGGTGTCGGAGCAGATCATGCGGCGGATGGCGGGGATGCGGTCCTCGTCGAAGAACATGTGCTCGGTACGGGTCAGGCCGATGCCCTGGGCGCCGAACTTGCGGGCCTGGGCGGCATCGTGGGGGGTGTCGGCGTTGGTGCGGACAGCCAGACGGCGGTACTTGTCAGCCCAGCCCATGACGCGGCCGAACTCGCCGCCGATGGTGGCGTCCACAGTGGGGATGGCGCCGTCATAGATGTTGCCGGTGGAGCCGTTCAGAGAGATCCAGTCGCCCTCGACGTAGGTCTTGCCGGCCAGCTCAAATTTCTTGTTCTCCTCGTCCATCTTGATGTCGCCGCAGCCGGAGACGCAGCACTTGCCCATGCCGCGGGCCACGACGGCGGCGTGGGAGGTCATGCCGCCGCGGACAGTCAAGATGCCCTGGGCGGCCTTCATGCCCTCAATGTCCTCGGGAGAGGTCTCCAGGCGGACCAGGACCACCTTCTCACCCCGGGCGGCCCACTCCTTGGCGTCCTCGGCGGAGAACACGATCTTGCCGGAGGCGGCGCCGGGAGAGGCACCCAGAGCCTTGCCGATGACGGCAGCCTTCTTCAGAGCCTCGGCGTCGAACTGGGGATGCAGCAGGGTGTCCAGAGAGCGGGGCTCGATCATGGCCACGGCCTGCTTCTCGTCGATCATTCCCTCGTCCACCAGGTCGCAGGCGATCTTCAAAGCGGCGGCGGGAGTGCGCTTGCCGTTGCGGGTCTGCAGCATGTAGAGCTTGCCGTGCTCCACGGTGAACTCCATGTCCTGCATGTCGTGATAGTGGTCCTCCAGCGTCTTGCACACGGTCTCGAACTGGGCAAAGGCCTCGGGGAACTTCTCAGCCATCTCGGCGATGGGCATGGGGGTACGAACGCCGGCCACGACGTCCTCGCCCTGGGCGTTGGTCAGGAACTCGCCGAATAGCTTCTTCTCGCCGGTGGCGGGGTTGCGGGTGAAGGCGACGCCGGTGCCGCAGTCGTCGCCCATGTTGCCGAAGGCCATGGACTGGACGTTGACGGCGGTGCCCCAGGAATAGGGGATGTCGTTGTCGCGGCGGTAGACGTTGGCGCGGGGGTTGTCCCAGGAGCGGAACACGGCCTTCACGGCGCCCATCAGCTGCTCCTTGGGATCGGTGGGGAAGTCCTCGCCGATCTTGGCCTTGTACTCAGCCTTGAACTGGCCGGCCAGCTCCTTCAGATCCTCGGCGGTCAGCTCCACGTCCTGGGTGACGCCGCGCTCGGCCTTCATCTTGTCGATGAGCTGCTCAAAGTACTTCTTGCCCACTTCCATGACGACATCGGAGTACATCTGGATGAAGCGGCGATAGCAGTCCCAAGCCCAGCGGGGGTTGCCGGACTTCTTGGCCAGGACATCCACCACGGTCTCATTGAGGCCCAGGTTCAGAATGGTGTCCATCATGCCGGGCATGGAGGCCCGGGCGCCGGAACGGACGGAGACCAGCAGGGGGTTCTCCATATCGCCGAACTTCTTGCCGGTGATGGCTTCCATCTTGTCGATGTATTCCATGATCTCGGCCATGATCTCGGGATTGATCTGCTTGCCGTCCTCATAATACTGGGTGCAGGCCTCGGTGGTGATGGTGAAGCCCTGGGGCACCGGCAGGCCGATGTTGGTCATCTCGGCCAGGTTGGCGCCCTTGCCGCCCAGGAGCTCGCGCATGTTGGCATTGCCCTCGGTGAACAGGTAACAATACTTTTTGCTCATTTTCATTCCTCCGTTTTTTGTAACTGCCGCTGCGGCAGATATGTCAAAATCGTTTGTTAAACGATTAGCCAAATTGACTATATTATTATAATAAGAACAATTCTGGAAAACAATGCATAAATATCATAAGAAAAATTGCCGGAATTCCAACAAAGTGCTAAAGAAATCGCTGTTTTCCACAAAAAAGGGAAAAATGAAGCCTGGGAGAAACCGGCGGCTTTCACCGCTTCCCTTTTTTCCGGAAGTGTGATAGGATAACAGGGAATTTCCAGCGTACAGGAAGGAGCCGCCCGCCATGAACGCCTTTGGCCTGCCAGAAAACGACCCCGCGGCCGCCCGCATCCGGGAGGCCGCTACCCGGCGCACGCTGTCCCACGCCCTGCTGTTCACCGGCAGCGGTGACCGGGAGGCTACGGCCCGCTACGCCGCCGCGGCGCTGGAGTGCCGGGGGGAGGGGAGCCGCCCCTGCGGTGTGTGCGAGGGCTGCCGGAAGGTGCTCTCCGGCATCCATCCGGACGTCATCACCGTCCGGGACGACCAGCACAAAAACATCTCCGTGGACGTGGTGCGCCAGATCCGGTCCGACGCCTACATCCGTCCCAACGAGGGGGGGCGGAAGGTGTATATCTTCCCGGACTGCGCCCTGTTGACAGACCAGGACCAGAACGTGCTTTTGAAGATCGTGGAGGAGGGGCCGCCCTACGCGGCGTTCCTCTTCTGCGCGGAAAACGCCGCCGTGGTGCTCCAGACGCTTCGCTCCCGCTGCGTGGAGCTGAAGCTCCGTCCCTCCGGGGAGGCGGGGAGTGGGGAGCTGTCCGAGGCGGCGGAGATGCTGCTGCGCTGCCTGGGGGGGAAGAAACGGGGCGCCGTCAGCGAGCTGGCGGTGCGGCTGGAGCGGAAAAAAACCACCCGGGAGGACCTGGCGGCTCTTTTGGAGCGGTGCCGGGCCGTCTGCGCGGCGGCTCTGCTGCTGCCCTATGGGTGCCAGCCGGAGGAATCAGACCGGGAAATTGCCGCGTTTCTTGCGAAAAACTTGACAAAAACCCAAATCATGCGCACAATAGAACTGTTACAGAAGTACCACGGGGAATGTACCTATAACGTGGGCGCAAGCCACGTTCTGGGTGCCCTCGCGGTGGAATTGGAGGGTATCCTTTGACAGAAGTGATCAGCGTCCGCTTTCGGGGCGGCTGCAAAAATTATTATTTCGACCCCAAGGGGGCACAGGTGAAAATGGGGGACCAGGTGATCGTGGAGACCGCCCAGGGCCCGGAGTTCGCCACCTGCACCGAGGGCAACCACGAGGTGGAGGACTCCGCCATCGTCAGCCCCTTGTGCGCCATGCTGCGGATGGCCACGGAAAACGACCGCCGCACCGTGGAGTACAACAAGAAAAAAGAGAGCGAGGCCTTTGACATCTGCGAGAAGAAGATCGCGGACCACGGCCTGGAGATGAAGCTGGTGAACGTGTCCGCCAGCTTTGACGGCAACAAGATCATCTTTTACTTCACCGCCGACGGCCGGGTGGACTTCCGGGAGCTGGTGCGGGACCTGGCCAGCGTGTTCCGGGCCCGCATCGAGCTGCGGCAGATCGGCGTCCGGGACGAGGCCAAGATGATCGGGGGCCTGGGCATCTGCGGCCGGCCCTTCTGCTGCTCCCAGTTTTTGGACGGGTTTTTGCCTGTGTCCATCAAAATGGCCAAGACCCAGAATCTGAGCCTGAACCCCACCAAGATCTCCGGCACCTGCGGCCGCCTCATGTGCTGCTTGAAGTACGAGCAGAACGCCTATGAGGACGCCGCCAAGCGGATGCCCAAGGTGGAGTCCTTTGTCCAGACCCCCGACGGCCCCGGCAACGTCAAGAGCGTGGACCTGCTGCGGGAGACCATGAAGGTGAGCCTGGACACCGCCGGTCCCAACGAGCCCCTCAAGTGCTACCACAACTGCGAGGTGTGCGTGCTGCGCAACGGCAAGGGCAGCCGGGACGGCATCGAGGTCCCGGAGCGGCCCGCCCGCTACGTGGAGGAGAAGGAGGACGAGGAGTTCGCCGTGCCCATCCTCACCACACCCTTCTATATGGACGCCCAGCTGGAGGACGCTCCCGTCCGGGAGAAGATCGGCGGCGCCGAAAGCGGCGAGGGCAAGTCCCGCCGCCGCCACCGGGGCGGACGGCGCAAGAGCGGCGCCAAGCCCGCCGGGGAGAGCCAGCAGCCCGCCAAGCAGGAGGGCAAGCAGGGCGGCAAGCCGAACCAGCCCAAGGACGGCCAGGAGAAAAAGACCGGCCAGGGCGGCGGCAAGTCCCGCCCGCCCAAGGCCCAGGGGCCCAAGCAGCCCCAGCAGCCCAAGGCGGAGGCCGCCGCGGGCGGCGAGGGCGGCGAGGGCGGCGAGGGCAAGCGCCGCCACCGGCCCCACCACCGGGGCGGACGCCGCCGGAACAAGGGAGGCGAGGGCAGCGGCTCCGCGCCCAAAAGCGAATGACAGGCGTCCCGCCGTCCGCACCGCGGGCGGCGGGCTTTTTACCATGCGGATAAGGAGAGACAGCTATGGGAAAATTCACCGGCGTACTGCTGGCAAGCGATTTTGACAATACCATCGTGGACACCGCCTCCTCCTTCCGGGGCGGGCTGGACATGCCCGCGCCTTCTGAGCGGACCCTGGAGGCCCTGGATTACTTCATGAAAAACGGCGG
Organism: Dysosmobacter sp. Sow4_B12; assembly: GCF_052116665.1. Taxonomy (NCBI): domain Bacteria; kingdom Bacillati; phylum Bacillota; class Clostridia; order Eubacteriales; family Oscillospiraceae; genus Dysosmobacter; species Dysosmobacter sp. Sow4_B12. The sequence continues at coordinate 16,304 of NZ_JBQKKR010000004.1, forward strand.
CGCCTTCACTGTGGCCACCGGCCGGGCGCTGGCCTCCTTCCAGCGGCTGGTGGACGGTGTGCCCATGAACGTCCCCGCCGTGCTGTGCAACGGCGCGGCGCTGTATGATTTCAAGACAGGGGAGTACCTGGAGACCAACATGCTGGACCGGGAGGCCTGCCGCCGGGCCCAGGTCATGCTGGACGCCCACCCGGCGGTGGCGGTGGAGGCCTACCACATCGGCAACGTCATCCACGCCGTCCACCCCAACGACATCACCCGCCACCACGAGCACATCACCCACGTGGGCGTCACGGAGGCGCCCTCCCTGCTGGAGGTGCCGGTGCCCCTGGGCAAGCTGATGTTCGAGGGGGAGCACGGGGAGCTGGAGACCATCCGGGACTGGTTTGCCGCCCAGGGCTGGGCGGGGGAGTACGAGCTCATCTTCTCCGACCCCACGCTGCTGGAGATGACGGCCCTGGGGGCCAATAAGGGGGCCATGGTGCTGCGGCTGGCGGAGCGGCTGGGCATCGGCCGGGAACACATCTACTGCGCCGGGGACGAGTCCAACGACCTTTCCATGCTGGCGGTGGCGGCGGAGGGCTTCGCCCCCGCCAACTGCGCCCCGGCGGTGCGTGAAAGCGGCGCCACCATCGTCTCCGACGCCGCCCACGACGCCCTGGCGGACATCATCGCCATTTTGGACAAGCGGTACAGCTGAAAACGGAATAAAAATAAGACCGGCCTGTGGCCGGTCTCATTTTTTGGGCGGATAGGGAGCTTTTATATCTGTGCGCTCCAAAAGGTAGTCAACGCTCACATGGTAAAAATCCGCGAGGGCACATAGAACCTGCGGCGGCAGCATCCGCTGGCCGCTTTCATAATATGCGTATGTCCGCTGGGAGGCGCCCACGGCAGCGCCTACCTGCGCCTGTGTCAAATCTGAATCTTCTCGCAGGTCCCGAATCCGATGGTACATATTCATCACCTGGACCCAGCATATCCTAGAACAAAATATTCTATTTACTTTTTGAATGTATTGTTCTAAAATGGATTCGAGGTGAGCCTATGTCGATTTACCGGGAATTGTATTTTTACCTGTTTGCCGCCCTGGCGGACGCCGTGGACCTGCTGGTCCGCGCCCAGCAGACCGCCGAGGAACGGGTCCTGGACGCGGCGCAGGAGCTTGGGGAATAAGCGTTTTCCGCACCCGGAACAGGGTGCGGAAAATTTTTTTGCAAAAACCTATTGACAAATCTGTCAGTTGTGTTATTGTATTAATCACTTAATACAACAGTACAAAACGAGGAGGTGCTTTCTTGAAGTGGCAGTTTTCCAATGACGCGCCCATCTACGCCCAGCTCATCGCCCAGATCAAGGTGGGCATCGTCTCCGGCGCCTTTCCGCCGGGGGAGCGGCTGCCCTCGGTGCGGGACCTGGCCACGGAGGCCGGGGTGAATCCCAATACCATGCAGCGGGCATTGACGGAGCTGGAGCGGGACGGCCTGGTGTACAGCCAGCGGACCGCCGGCAGATTTGTGACGGAGGATCAGACCATGATCGAAGGAGCGAAGCGGGGCCTGGCAGAGGGCCATATCCAGACATTCCTGGCGGCCATGAGCCGCCTGGGCTACGGGAAAGAAGAGATTTTGAACCTGCTGCGGCAGGAGAACGAAAAGGAGGAGACCACCCATGGCGATCTTGACATGTAAGGGCTTGAGCAAGCGGTTCGGCGGCACCCAGGCGTTGGACCAGGTGGATCTGAGCATTGAGCCGGGCCGCATCGTGGGGCTGCTGGGTCCCAACGGCAGCGGCAAGACCACCCTCATCAAGCTGGCCAACGGCCTGCTGACCCCCAGTGAGGGAGAGCTCCGCGTCTGCGGCCTGCTCCCCGGAAAGGAGAGCCACGCCTGCGTCAGCTACCTGCCGGAGCGGACCGCCATCCCCACCTGGATGTCCGTCACCCAGCTGCTGGACTTTTACCAGGACTTTTACGCCGACTTCCGCCGGGACGCGGCGGAGGAGATGCTGTCCCACCTGAACATCCCGCCCAAGCAGCGCATCAAGCAGATGAGCAAGGGCACCCGGGAGAAGGTGCAGCTCATCATGGTCATGAGCCGGGCGGCGAAGCTGTACCTGCTGGATGAGCCCATCGGCGGCGTGGACCCCGCCACCCGGGACTACATCCTCTCCACCATCATCGGCAACTACAATCCCGACGCGGCGGTGGTCATCTCCACCCACCTCATCTCCGATGTGGAAAAGGTGCTGGACGACGTGGTGTTCATCAACCAGGGCCGTGTGATGCTCCAGGCCTCCGTGGACCAGATCCGGGAGGAAAAGGGCATGAGCGTGGACGCGCTGTTCCGGGAGGTGTTCAAATGCTGAGAAAACTCATCAAGCACGAGTTCCGTGCCACGGGCCGCGTCATGCTGCCCCTGTTCCTCATTTTGCTGGTGACCTCCGTGGGCGCCAACCTCTCCGTCCGGGGCATGCTGGATACCCCCTACAAGGTGCTGGACGTTCTGGGCAGCCTCCTGGTGATGGCCTTTGCCGTCGCTATCTTTGGCGTGTGCGTCATGAGCGTGGTGGTCATGGTCCAGCGGTTTTACAAAAACCTCCTCCAGGACGAGGGCTACGTGATGATGACCCTGCCGGTCTCCGTCCACCAGCACATCTGGAGCAAGCTCATCGTCTCCGCCGTCTGGTTTGCGCTGACCATCGTGGTGGTGTGCCTGGCGGCCTGTATCGTGGCCTTTGACGTGGGCTTCGTCCAGGAGCTGGTCCGGGGCTTCCGGGAACTGTTCCGGGAGATCTCCCGGTACCTCAACGCCTACTACGCCATCAACGGCACGGTGATCATTCTGGAATTTCTGGCCATCTGCTTTGTGGGCTGCTGCGTCATGTGCCTGCAGTTCTACGCCTCCTTGGCCATCGGCCACAGCTTCCCCAACCACAAAATGGCCTGGTCCGTGCTGTGGTTCTTCGTCCTCCAGTTCGCCACGCAGCTGCTGGCGGGCAGCCTTTTCGCCCTGCTGGACGAGAGTTGGCTCCACCACCTGCTGATGGCCTGGACGGAGGGCTGGCAACTCTCCGGCACCGCCGCCACCCAGCTGATGATGCTGATCGTGCTCCTGGGCGAGGTGCTCTACGGCGCGGTGTACTATTTCTTAACAACTTGGTTCTTGAAAAAGCGGCTGAACCTGGAGTAAACTAGCCATATCGCCGTCACGGTCTCCGGACTGCCGGGGACCGTGACTTCCGTTTGGAGGACAAAATGCCCTTTTTGGAAACTGTATTCGGAAAACTGCTGCTGACCTTTGGCACGGCCATGGTGCCGGTGCTGGAGCTGCGGGGCGCCATTCCCGTGGGGGTGGCGGCGGGACTGCCTCCCGCCGTGGCCTGCGTCACCGCCATTTTGGGCAACCTCCTGCCGGTGCCCTTTGTGATGCTGCTGTTCCGCCGGGTGGCGGACTGGCTGCGGGGCACGGCCTTTTTCGGCCCCAAGATCGACTGGCTGGAGCGGCGGGCCCACCTCAAGGGCCGCCTGGTGCGCAAGTACCGCCTCATCGGCCTGGTGGTGCTGGTGGGTGTGCCCCTGCCGGGCACCGGCGCCTGGACCGGGGCGCTGGTGGCCTCGGTGCTGAACATCCGCATGCGCAACGCCCTGCCGGCTATTTTGCTGGGCCTGGTCATTGCCGCCGCCGTCACCCTGGCGGTGACGCTGGGACTGTTTCACCTGTTTTGATGAAAAAAGAGAGCCGCGAGGCTCTCTTTTTTCATCAAAAATCGTGCCGGCCGCCGCAGTCGACGCCCAGGTCCTCCAGCAGGGACACGATGGCCTCGATGCGGGCAAAGCACGCCGGGTCGTCCAGGGTGTCGTCCGCCAGAATGTCCCGGATCTTCAGCAAAGCCCGGCTGCTGGCGTCAGAGACCAGGCAGCGGTAAAAGTCCTGCTCGCTCTGCATAAAATCACCCCTCGGAAATGGTATCATATTTCCCTAAATTACGCAAGTGCGTATACGTAAAAGCGTAAAAATGGATAGCATAGCCGTGAGGTGGTTTGCATGGGAGTCAAGGATGCAGTCACCGCGCGGTTCGCTTCCATTTGCCGCCAGCGCGGGATCAAATACAATGAACTGGCAGTCCGAGCGGGTGTGACGCCATCCACGGTATATAGTATGATGGATGTCCGCCGCCGGGATGTGTCTATCGTCACCATCAAAATGCTCTGCGACGGCCTGGAGATATCCCTGGCGGAATTTTTCTCCGGCCCGGAGTTTACGGGCCTGGAGCAGGAACTGCAATAAAAAAGAGAGCCGCAAGGCTCTCTTTTTTCGCTCATTCGGCGGTATATACCTTCCGCCCCTGGCTCCACACGGCCCGGACGGCGCCCGTTTGGCGGCGGTACACGCACCGCTCCAGCCGCTCCGCCGCTGTTAGGGGGTGGGGCTGGGGGAGGGTGTCGTCCGCCACCACCATGGCGTGAAGGGGATTGCCCGGGGCGAAGCCGGATTTTTCGCCGAAGTAGGCCGCTCCGGCGGAGGTGCCCAGGAACCAGCCCTCCGGCACGGTGAGAAAGTCCGTCTGCCAGCCGTCCATCACCCGGCGGGCCTTGGAGGCCCGGATGGCGGAGGCCACCACGTCGAACATGTCCAGGTGGTCGCCGCCGGCAATATCGCTGCCCAGGGCCACCTTCAGCCCCTCCTGCAGCATCACCCGCACCGGCGCCACGCCGGAGCAGATGTTCTGGTTGGAGTCGGCGCAGTGGACCACGGTGACGCCGGCGTCTTTCATGGCCCGGCGCTCCCGCCCGTCGGACCAGACGCAGTGGGCCATGAGGGTGCGGCTGTTCCACAGGCCGAATTTGGCGTAGGTCTCCCAATACTGCCGGCAGTCCGGGTGGAGCTGGCGGACCCACTCCATCTCCGCGTGGTTTTCCGACAGGTGGGACTGCACCGGCAAGCCCCGCTCCGCCGAGAGTTTCCCCAAAAACGCCATCAGTTCGTCGGTGCAGGAGGGGGTGAACCGGGGGGTGAGCATGGGCTTCACATGGGTGAAGTCTCCGCACTCGTCCAGCCACCGCAGCGTCTCCCGCATGGATTCCGCCGTGGTCTCCTCCAGGAGGCCGGGGGCGGCGTTGCGGTCCATGTTCACCTTGCCCACATAGCCCGTGACGCCGGCCTTTTCCAGCTCCTCCATCAAAATGAGGGTGGCGTCCGTGTGAAGGGAGGAGAACATGCACACCCGGGTGGTGCCGTGGGAGATGAGCTCGTGGGCCAGCTGGCGGTAAATGGCCCGGGCGTAGTCCGGGTCGGCGAAGCGGGCCTCCGTGGGGAAGGCGTAGGCGTTCAGCCAGTCCAGCAGGGGCAGGTCCATGCCCATGCCCAGCATGGGGTACTGGGGGGCGTGAAGGTGGAGGTCCGCGAAGGACTGGAGGATGAGGGCGTCGCCGTAATCCTCCACCGCCGCGCCGGCGTATTGCTCCGGCAGAACGGGGAACACCCCCGTGATCACGCCGTTTTCGGCCACCAGGTAGCCGTTTTCCGTGATGTCCAGCTTGCCCAGTGACCGGGCGGAGACCACGGTGCCCTTTATGATCGTAACAGCCATACAAACACCTCTTCATCAGATTCCGACACAAAAGAAAAGGAGCGCCTGCCCGGATAGGATGCCCCCTCTCCGTCCAGACACTCATAGCAGGGCCTTTCGGCGGCCCCGTAGAAACTTTCGCGCCATTTGCACAGCGAAATTATATGAGCCCTTTTGACTTGTATGCCGCTATCCTTACGATACCACAGCCCGGGTGAAAAAGCAAGGCGGGCTTGCGGAAGTCATGCCGCCCGGTTTTTGCGCCCCGGCACCGGACACGCGGGCTTCGCTTATACTGGCATACAGGCGGTGTTCCGCCTGAATCCGGATAAAGGCGTTGATGCGTATGCTGCGTTCTCTCGGCTGGGCCGCCCTCGGCACCGGCTTTACCTTTCTCATGACCACCCTGGGCGCCGCCACGGTGTTTTTCTTCTCCGGGGAGCCCCGGCCTAAGTTCCAAAAGGCCATGCTGGGCTTCGCCGCCGGGGTCATGACGGCGGCCTCTGTGTGGAGCCTGCTGCTGCCGGCCATCGACCAGGCCCGGGCGGAGGGGAAGCTCCCCGGCTGGCTGCCCGCGGCGGCGGGGATGCTGCTGGGAGTGGTGTTCCTGGCGGCGCTGGACAGCCTGCTGCCCCGTCTGCGGCGGACACCCCGGGAGGACTGGCGGCAGAACACCCTCCTCATGACGGCCATCACCCTACATAACGTGCCGGAGGGCATGGCGGTGGGCCTGGCCTTCGCCCTGGCGGCGGAGGGGGAGGGGCTGGCGGGAGCCGCCGCCCTGGCCATGGGCATCGGTATCCAGAACTTCCCCGAGGGGGCCGCCATCTCCCTGCCCCTGCGGCAGGAGGGCTTTTCCCGGCGCAGGGCTTTTTTTGGGGGAGCGCTCTCCGGCAGCGTGGAGCCTGTGTTCGGCGTGCTGGTGGTGCTGGCGGCGGGCGCCGTCCATCCGCTGATGCCGTGGCTTTTGAGCTTTGCCGCCGGAGCCATGCTGTATGTGGTGGTGGAGGAGCTGGTGCCCCAGGCCCACAGCCGGAGCGGCACCTGCGGATTTGTGGGGGGCTTTCTGGTGATGATGGTGCTGGACGTGGCCCTGGGCTGAGAAGAAGTCCCTCCCTGCCCTTGACGGAGCGGGGAGGGACTTGTACAATAGAGGCAGGAAAGAACGAGCCGCCTCCGCGGCGGACGGAAATGAGGAGGACACCACCATGATCTACCATGATTTTCAAGGGCTGCGGCTGTCTGCCCTGGGCTTTGGCACCATGCGCCTGCCGGTGCTGGAGGACGGCTCCGTCAACGAGCCGCTGACAACGGAGATGGTGCGCTATGCCATGGAGCACGGCGTCAATTACTTTGACACCGCCTATCCCTACCACGGCGGCATGTCCGAGGTGGTGGTGGGCAAGGCCTTGAGCGCCTACCCCCGGGACAGCTTTTATCTGGCCACCAAGTATCCCGGCCACCAGATCAGCGCCTCCTATGACCCGGCGGCGGTGTTTGAAGAGCAGCTGAAAAAGTGCGGTGTGGAGTATTTTGACTTCTACCTGCTCCACAACGTGTATGAAAATTCCATCAAGACCTACATGGACCCCCAGTGGGGCATCGTGGACTACTTTGTGGAGCAAAAGCGCCTGGGCCGCATCCGCCACCTGGGCTTCTCCTCCCACGGCGGCGTGGGCGTGCTGCGGGAGTTTCTGGACGCGTACGGCGATGAGATGGAGTTCTGCCAGATCCAGCTGAACTATCTGGACTGGAAGCTCCAGGACGCCAAGGGCAAGTACGAGCTGCTGACGGAGCGGGGCATTCCCGTGTGGGTGATGGAGCCTGTCCGGGGCGGCCGGCTGGCGAAGCTGTCTGAGGAAGAGACCGCCCTTTTGAAGGGCCTGCGGCCGGACGAGAGCATTCCCGCCTGGAGCTTCCGCTGGCTGCAAGGCCTGCCCAACGTGACCATGGTCCTCAGCGGCATGTCCAACATGGAGCAGATGGAGGACAATGTCAAAACCTACGCCGGGGAAAAGCCCTTGACCGAGGCGGAGAAAAAGACCCTGGCCGACCTGGCCGAGGGCATGATGGACGCCATTCCCTGCACTGCCTGCCGCTACTGCTGTGACGGCTGCCCCCAGGGACTGGACATCCCCATGCTGCTGCACACCTACAACGATTTGAAGTTCTCCCCCACCTTCACCGTGGGCATGCGCATCGAGGCCCTGCCGGAGGACAAGTGGCCCTCCGCCTGCATCGGCTGCGGCGCCTGCGCCGCCATTTGCCCCCAGAGCATCCACATCCCCGAGCTGCTGCGGGAGTTCACGGCGGCCCTGGAGAAGGTGCCCAAGTGGGCGGACCTGTGCCGCCAGCGGGAAGAGGAGGCCGCCCGCCTCCGGGCCCAGAGCAAGTAAGAACCTGAGAAAGCCGGTGTCCCTACGAAACTGCAACCGAAATACAAGGGCATTTTACTGATCGTCTCGGCGGCGTTCTGCTTTGCCACCATGACGGCTTTCGTCCGCCTGTCGGGGGATCTCCCCACCTTTCAAAAAAGTTTTTTCCGCAACTTTATCGCCCTCATCGTGTCCGTCGCCATCCTGGCGCGGGAGGGAAAGGGCTTCCGCCCCGCCTCCCGGAAGAACTGGCCCTTCCTGCTGGCCCGGGCCGCCTTCGGCACGGCGGGCCTGTTGATGAATTTTTACGCTGTGGACCATCTGCTGCTGGCGGACGCCTCCATGCTCAACAAGATGTCCCCCTTTTTCGCCGTCATCGCCTCCTATTTTATTTTGAAGGAGAAGATCTCCCCGGTGCAGGGGCTGTCCTTGATCGGAGCGTTCATCGGCGCGCTGTTCATCGTCAAGCCCACCTTCTCCAACATGGACCTGGGGGCCTCCCTCATCGGCTTGATGGGCGGCCTGGGCGCCGGCGTGGCGTACACGTTTGTGCGCTTTCTGGGCAAGCGGGGAGAGCGGAAGAGCTACATTGTGTTTGCGTTCTCCGCCTTTTCCTGCCTGTCGGCGCTGCCCTTCGTGCTGGCGAATCCGGTGCCCATGACGGCCAAGCAGACGGCGTGCCTGGTCATTGCCGGCCTTTTCGCGGCGGGGGGACAGTTCAGCGTCACCGGAGCGTACAGCTGCGCCCCCGCCCGGGAGTTGTCCGTCTACGATTACTCCCAGGTGGTGTTTTCCGCGCTGCTGGGCTTTTTCCTCTTCGGCGACGTTCCGGACGTGTACAGCTTTTTGGGCTACATCATCATCTGCGGCATGGCGGGCCTGACCTTCTGGTACAACAACCACCATCTTCCCGCAAAGGAAACCGCATAAAAACATCCCCGGAGCACCCGCTCCGGGGATGTTTTATGTCATTTGGTCCAGTGCTCCACGGGCAGGCCCGTGAGATACCGGCGCACCACGTCGAAGGAATGGTTGGCCGCCAGGTCCCGGATGCGGTCCCGCCGGCGTTTGCCGAAGTCGCAGCGGCGGCAGAAGGTGCCCTCCGGCGCGGCAAGGCCAATGTACACGATGCCCACGTCCACGCCCCGCTCGTCCGGGTCGGGACCCGCCACGCCGGTGACGGACACGGCGATGTCCGCCCCGGTGATGCGCCGGGCACCCTCGGCCATGGCCCGGGCCGCTTCGGCGGACACAGCGCCGTATTCCTCCAGCAGCGCCTGGGGCACCCCCAGCACGTCCGCCTTTACCTGCGTCCAGTAGCTGACCGCGCCGCCCCGGTACACCTGGGAGGCGCCGGGCAGGGCGGTGAGCCGCTGGGCCACCTGGCCGCCGGTGCAGCTTTCCGCGGTGGCCATGGTCCAGTGCTTTTGGCGCAGCAGCTGGGAGCAGACGGACTCCAGGCTCTCCACGTCCACGCCGTAGACATAGTCCCCCAAAAGCTCTGTGACCTCCTTTACCACCGGGGCAAGCATAGCCTCCGCTTCTTCCAGGCTCTCCGCCTTGGCGGTGGCCCGGAGGCGGACCTCGCTGGGCTTTGCGTAGGTGGCGAGAGACGGGTTTTCCATGTGGAGCATCTTCTCCCGCAGCAGCTCCTCCATGGGGCTTTCCCCCAGGCCGAAGGTCATGATGTCGTGGGAGACGATGACCTCACTGGAAAGGCGGCGGAGGTAGGGGACGGCGCAGCGGCGCAGCATGGTCACCATCTCAAAGGGCGGGCCCGGCAGCATGAGCACATGGACGCCGCCGCTTTCAAAGGCGCAGCCGGGGGCGGTGCCCACGGGGTTGTCGAACACGGTGCAGCCCTCCGGCAGCTGCGCCTGCTGGACGTTGTTTTCCGGCATGGTCATGTGGACGTTTTTCTCAAAGTACGTCCGGATGGTGTCCAGAATGTCCGGATGGAGCACCAGGGGCTTATCAAAGGCGGCGCAGATGGTCTGCTTGGTCAAATCGTCGTAGGTGGGACCCAGGCCGCCGGTGGTGATGATGACGTCCGCCCGGCGGCGGGCGATGTCCAGGGCCTGGCGCAGCCGCTCCGGGTTGTCTCCCACCACCGTGTGCCAGAAGACGTTGACGCCCACAGCGGACAGGGCCTGGGAAATGTCCCGGGCGTTGGTGTTGACGATGTTGCCGAGGAGCAGCTCCGTGCCCACGGCGATGATCTCAGCGGTGTGTGACATAACAAGACCTTCTTTGATAAAAATGGGGGTGGGCGCTTGGGACCGTTACGGCTTCACCCGCACCCAGGTCTCCCCCTCCAGGGCCTTGGCCACCAGGGTGTCCACGTCCAGAGCGGCCTCGGCGGCCCGGACATCCTCCACCCGGGGACGGGTGCAGGGATGGCGGGGGGTGAACACGGTGCAGCAGTCCTCGTAGGGGAGGATGGAGGTATCATAGGTGCCGATCTCCCGGGCAAGGCGGATGATCTCCACCTTGTCCATGCCGATGAGGGGCCGCAGCACCGGCAGGGAGGTGACATCCTCCGTGGTGCCCAGGGCCAGCATGGTCTGGCTTGCCACCTGGCCCAGGGACTCGCCGGTGACCAGGGCGCCGGCGTTGGCCTTTTTGGCCACGGCCTCCGCCAGGCGCATCATGAACCGCCGCATGATGAGGGTAAAATACTCCTCCGGGCAGTTTTTGCGGATCTCCTCCTGGATTTCGGTAAAGGGGATGACGTGGACGATCATGCGGCCGCAGTAGGCCGTCAGCAGCCGAGCCAGCTCCAGCACCTTGTCCAGGGCCTGCTGGGAGGTGTAAGGGGGGGAGACGAAGTGGACCATCTCCAGCTGGACGCCCCGGCGGGCCATCATCCAGGAGGACACGGGGGAGTCCAGACCGCCGGACAGCAGGCTCACCGCCGTGCCGCCCATGCCCACCGGCAGTCCGCCGGCGCCGGGCACGGAGGGAGCGTGGACATAGGCGTACTTCTCCCGAATCTCCACGTACACCGTCAAGTCCGGGTCGTGAACGTCCACGGCCACGGCGGGGAAGGCCTCCGCCAGCTCGCCGCCCACCTCCTGGCTCAGCTGGATGGAGTTGAGGCGGAAGGTCTTGTCGGCCCGCTTGCTCTCCACCTTGAAGCTGCGGGCGGCGGCGAAGGCGTCCGCCAGGTAGGTCTTGGCGGTGTCCACGATGGCTTCCACCGTCTTTTCACAGGGGACGGCCCGGGCCACGGCGGCGATGCCGAACACCTGGCGGCAGGCGGCATAGGCCTCCTCCATGTCGCATTCGGCGTTATTGGGCTCCACGTAGATGGTGCTCTGGCGGATATACACCTGGAAGCTGCCGCAGCGGCGGAGCCGGCGGCGGACGTTGTTCATGAGCTTGTCCTCGAAGGCCTTGCGGTTGAGGCCCTTCAAAACCACCTCGCCCAGCTTCAGCAGAAGGATCTCGTTGTTGTTCATAGGGGATTCCCTCCGGTTTCCAAAATTTCAAGACATATTATTATACAGCATTTTTCCCGGAAGCAAAAGCCCCCATTTGCCCAAAGAGAGACTTTTCAAAAGTCTGGTTGCCTTCATGGGCAGGACCTGCTATCATCAAGGCAGGAGCCAAATAAAAACTGGAGGGAATCGATATGAAGATCGTAGCCATCAACGGAAGTCCCCGCAAAAACGGCAACACCGCGCTGTGCCTGGAGGCCGTCCGCAAGGAGGTGGAGGCCGCCGGTGTGGAGTTCCAGGTGTTCCAGCCCGGCGCCAAGGTCCACCCCTGCCTGGCCTGCTACCACTGCCTGGACAACGGAACACTGCGCTGCATCCAGACCGACGACATGGTCAACGACATCATCGCCGCCTGCATCGAGGCCGACGGCATCCTGCTGGCCAGCCCCGTGTACCACGGCGGCATCGCCGGCAACATGAAGTGCGTGCTGGACCGGCTGATGCTGGCCGCCGGCTGCGGCGACAACCAGCTCCACCACAAGGTGGGCGGCGCCCTGTGCACCCTGCGCCGCAGCGGCGGTATGGAGACCTACCAGCAGCTGCTGGGGACCATGGACGCCATGGAGATGATCATTGTCACCTCCGACTACTGGGGCGCCGTCCACGGAGCGGAAAAGGGCGAGTGCGCCCAGGACACCGAGGGCATGGAGGTTGCCGCCAAGCTGGGCCGCAACATGGCCTGGACCGTGAAGGCCCTGGCCGCCGCCAAGGAGACCCTGCCGCCGCCGGAGACCCACGCCCGCACCATGACCAACTTCATCCGGTAAAAAAATCGCAGTTCCATGTCACCTTTTGCCCTGCCGGCGCATCTTAATTTACAGACCGGTCCAAACGAGGAAAGGAGAACGCCGCGCAGCCATGATGCAAGCCAAGCTGGATAAAAAGACCTTCAGCGCCCTGGTAGTAAAAAACCAGGAAACGCTGTTCCATACCGCCAAGGCTATCCTCCGCAGTGACGAGGATGCCGAGGATGCTGTGCAGGAAGCCATCTGCACCGCCTTTGAGCGACGGGACAGCCTCCGGGAGCTGGAGAAGTTCCGGCCCTGGCTTCTGCGCATCCTGGCGAACAAGTGCTATGACACCTGCCGCCGCCGGCGGCCCACGGTGGACCTGGAGGACGTGGCGGACTATCTGCCCGCCAAGGACCAGGACCACACGGAGCGGCTGACCCTGTGGCAGGCGGTCATGTCCCTCAGCGGCGACCTCCGGGCCGCGGTCACCCTGTTTTACTACGATGGCCTGTCCATCCGGGAGATCAGCGGCGTTCTGGGGATCAGCGAGGCGGCGGTGAAGACCCGCCTGTCCCGGGGCCGGGCGAGGCTGCGCCAGCTGCTGGAAGAAGAGTGAGGTGCGACATGGATCGATTTGACGAGATTTTAAAAGAGCGGGCCAGGGAAGAGCCCTTCCCCCTGCCGGAGGATTACGCGGGTCGGGTCTTTCAGACCTGCGCCGCCCTGGAGGAGACCCCTGTGAAGCACAGGCGCGCTCCCCGCTGGGGGCTTTGGATGGCTGCCGCGTTGGCGCTGTTCATCACGGTGCCCAACGCATCCCCGGCGGCCGCCGCCGCTTTGGCGGATGTGCCGGTGCTGGGGACCATCGTGGAGCTGGTGACCTTCCGCTCCTGGACCTATGACGACGGCCACGCCAGCGCCGATGTCACCGTCCCGGAGCTGGACGGCAGCGCGGCGGCCCGGGAGGTATCGGACCAGGTGCGGGCCTATACGGACCAGCTCATCGGGCAGTTCCAAACGGACTGCGAGGCGCTGGGAGAGGGCTACAAGAGCCTGGATGTCACCAGCTCCGTGGTGACGGATTCGGACAGTTGGTTCACCCTCCGCGTCGACGCGGTGGAGACCCAGGCCAGCGGCTATCAGTTCAGCCGCTTCTACCACATCGACAAGGCAACCGGACAGGTGGTGACGCTGCGGGACCTGTTCCGGGAGGATGCCGACTATGTGACGCCCCTTTCCGAGGAGGTGCGCCGGCAGATGGAGCAGCGGATGGCCGCCGACGAGAGTGTCAGATATTTCCCGGAGGAGTTCAGCGCCATTGACCCGGAGCAGAATTTCTACTTCAACGGGGAGGGCGAGCTGGTGTTGGTGTTCGACGAATATACCGCCGCCCCCGGCTCCATGGGGATGCCGGAGTTCACCATCCCGGCGGAGGTATACGGAGGGCTGCTGAAATGAGGAGGAACAAGCGGATATTCGCCTGCCTGCTGGCGGCAGTCCTGGTGCTCTCCTGCGCCGGCTGCGGCGGGAAAAAAGCCGCCAAGGCCGAACAAACGGAACACACCCTCACCGGCACGCTGGACGAGGTGAAGGACTTCATGTTCGTGGTGACGGACGACAACGGCGACAGCTACGCCCTCGCCTTTGACGGCGACGCGCCGGAGGGGCTGAAGGACCAGACAGTGGGCAGCCGGGTGACGGTGACGTATACCGGCGAGCTCTCCGTGGTGGACAGCTTCACCGGAGAGGTCCTCTCCGTGGAAGCGGCGGAATAAAAGAACAGGAAAGGTTCGGCATGTCATGATGCCGGGGTCAAAACAAGCCTTTTATGTATGACCAATAGCAAAGAGCTGGAAAAATAGCGCTGAAATGAGCACCCAGAGGAAATGGCCTTTTGAGGCTGTCTCTCTGGGTGCTTATTTTTCATAGAGTAGATTTTAGTCATTTTATTCTTTTGCTATCCACATATTGGATTTTGAGCATAATTAACCAAGCCCTTTCGAAAACCAAAGAGCTTCCTGAAATTGAGAGCCGCTATTTTGCTACCGAAGAAGAATTTTCCTCGTTGCTTGCCTCGTGGCAATTTATCAAGGCGGTAATTCTTACGGATGTTTGCCGGTACCGTTTCTACGCCATTCCTAAGCTTTGCATAATTGCTGAATTCTTCACTTTGCATATACCTTTGGCTCTTTGCCCTGTTTGAAGCATTCTTTGAGGTAATGAATGTTGCATTCCTTCCATCGATTTTTGGACGACACTGCCCTTGATATGGACACCCAACGCAATCTCTTGTAATACACGGGGAATATATTTTTTGCACGAGATATTCATACAGCTCACAAAAAAGAAAATTTTGACATATGCCGTGCTTTGCAACATCCCGTGCAATCTCATATATTCTCTTTTCATCCTGTTTGGAAGCTTAATAATTACCCTTCTAATGAAAAAAACTCCGATACTAAAATACTTGGTTAGTTGAGTAAATATGATGGCTGCCACTGGTCAAAAATAAAAAAGCCCCCATCCGCTTCCGCTAAAACAGCGAAAGCGGATGGGGGCTTAAACTTAACTGGGGGAGCCCTGCGTAACCGAATGACATTGGGGAGCCCACGACCTCCTCTTCCGCTGAAAACTCTCCGTGGCTTTTCGGAGGCGTTACCCCCTGAGGATATCCGTGTTCCGGTATTGGATTGCTTCAGCAAGATGCTGGGGGCCGATGGCGTCGGCCCCGTCCAGGTCCGCGATGGTGCGGGCCACCCGCAAGATCCGGTCGTGGGACCGGGCGGTGAGGCCCATGCGGGCAAAGGCGCTTTCCATCAGCCTGTCTCCGGCTTCGCCCAGGGCGCAGAACTGAGCGATCTGGGCGGGGGTCATGCGGGCGTTGCAGGCGGTGTCCGTCCCGGCGAAGCGCCGCGCCTGGATGGCCCGGGCAGCGTCCACCCGGCTCTTGACGGCGGCGGAGGACTCGGGGACCTCCTTGCGGCGCATGGCCTCGTACTCCACGGAGGGAACGCTGACATGGAGGTCGATACGGTCCAGCAGGGGGCCGGAGATCTTCTCCACGTACTTCTCCACCTCCCGGTCGGAGCAGGTGCAGCGGTGGGTGGGGTGGCCCCGCCAGCCGCAGCGGCAGGGATTCATGGCGCACACCAGCTGGAACCGGGCGGGCAGGCGCAGCGTGCCGCCGGCCCGGGCCACGGTGACCTCCCCCTCCTCCAGGGGCTGGCGCATGGCCTCCAGCACGTCCCGGCGGAACTCCGGCAGCTCGTCCAAAAACAAGACGCCGTTGTGGGCCAGGGACATCTCACCCGGCCGCAGGGCGGGCCCGCCGCCGGCCAGGGCCGCGGCGGAGGCGGTGTGGTGGGGAGAGCGGAAGGGACGGCGGGTCAGCAGGGGGCGGCGGGGGTCCGTCAGCCCCGCCACCGACCAGATGCCGGAGGCCTCCAGGGCCTCGGGGCGGGTCATGTCCGGCAGGATGGAGGGCAGGCGCTTGGCCAGCATGGATTTGCCGGCGCCGGGAGAGCCGATGAGCAGCAGGTTGTGGCCGCCTGCCGCGGCGATCTCCAGCGCCCGTTTCACGTTCTCCTGGCCCATGACGTCCCGGAGGTCCGGCAGGGGAACCGTCTCCGCCTCCGGCTCCCATCCCGGGGCGGGGGACAGGGGAGCCTCGCCCTTTAAGTGGGCGGCCAGGGCCTTCACATCCGGCACGCCGTAGACGGTGAGCCCGCCGGCCAGGGTGGCCTCGGCGGCGTTTTCCGCCGGGACGAACAGCTGCTTCACGCCGGCGTCCCGGGCGGCCAGGGCCATGGGCAGCACGCCCTCCACGCCCCGCACCGCGCCGGTGAGGGACAGCTCGCCCAAAAACGCGGCGTCCGCCGGGGGAACAGGCAGGTCGCCGCCCGCCGCCAGCAGTCCCACGAAAATGGGCAGGTCATAGACGGTGCCTGCCTTTTTCTGTCCCGCGGGAGCCAGGTTCACGGTGATACGGCTGACGGGGAACTTGGCCCCGCAGTTTTTTACAGCCGCCCGGACCCGTTCCCGGGCCTCCCGCACGGCGGCGTCCGGTAAGCCCACGATGTCAAAGGCCGGCAGGCCGCCGGAGAGGAAGCACTCCGCCTTCACCTCGTATCCGGCGATGCCGGAAAGGCCCAGCGAGCGGACACAGACCACCATGAAAAACCACCTCCCGGGAATTGATACAGAAGTTGAACCGCCAAAACGCCGCAAACGGCGTCCGGCTGCCTTGAGTGTATCACAAAAGCGGGGAAGAGGGAATGAAAACTTCAAAATATGCCCAAAAATGCCGGGGGGATTTGGCCTATCCGCAAAAAAGGCAATTTTTGTGCAAAAAATAACAAAGTGCCAGTTTACACGGAAAAAATGAAGTGATATAATAACGATGCATGTGAATCTGGGGGAGAGTGTCCGGATTTCGTGCTTGGTAAGATGCTGCCGCGGGCAGCAAAAATAGGAGGTAAGTTTATGGCAAGAAAGTTCAAGTCCATGGACGGTAACAATGCCGCTGCATACGTCAGCTACGCATTTACCGAAGTGGCGGGTATCTATCCGATCACCCCGTCCTCTCCCATGGCAGACTTGGTGGACCAGTGGGCTGCCGCTGGTCAGAAGAACATCTTCGGAACCACCGTCAAGGTGTGCGAGATGCAGTCCGAGGCGGGTGCCTCCGGCACCGTTCACGGCTCTCTGGCCGCCGGCGCGCTGACCACCACCTACACCGCGTCCCAGGGCCTGCTGCTGATGATCCCCAATATGTACAAGATCGCCGGCGAGCTGCTGCCCTGCGTGTTCCACGTGTCCGCCCGTACCGTGTCCACCCACGCGCTGAATATCTTCGGTGACCACTCCGACGTGATGGCCTGCCGCCAGACCGGATTCGCCATGCTGTGCGAGAACGATCCCCAGGAGATCATGGACCTGGCTCCCGTGGCCCATCTGGCCGCCATCGAGGGCCGCGTTCCCTTCATCAACTTCTTCGACGGTTTCCGTACCTCTCACGAGATCCAGAAGGTGGCCGTGTGGGATTACGATGACCTGAAGGAAATGTGCGACATGGACGCCGTGGCCGCCTTCCGCAAGCATGCGCTGAACCCCGAGCGGCCCAACATGCGCGGCTCTCACGAAAACGGCGACATCTTCTTCCAGCACCGTGAGGCCTGCAACCCCTACTACGACGCGCTGCCCGCCGTGGTGGAGAAGTACATGGGCAAGATCAACGAGAAGCTGGGCACCAACTATCAGCTGTTCAACTACTATGGCGCTCCCGACGCCGAGCGGGTCATCATCGCCATGGGCTCCATCTGCAACGTGGCCCAGGAGGTCATTGACTACATGACCGCCCAGGGCGAGAAGGTCGGCATGGTCATGGTCCGCCTGTATCGTCCTTTCCGGGCGGACAAGCTGATCGAGGCCATCCCCGCCACCTGCAAGAAGATCGCCGTTCTGGACCGCACCAAGGAGCCCGGCTCCCAGGGCGAGCCTCTGTACATGGACGTTGTCACCGCTCTGGCCAACGCCGGCAAGACCGACATCCAGGTCATCGGCGGCCGTTACGGTCTGGGCTCCAAGGATACGCCTCCCCGCAGCGTGTTCGCTGTGTATGAGGAGCTGGCCAAGGACCAGATGAAGCGCCAGTTCACCATCGGCATCGTGGATGATGTCACCCACCTGAGCCTGGAGGAGAAGCCCGCCCCCGGTGTGGCTCCCGCCGGCACCATCGCCTGCAAGTTCTGGGGCCTGGGCGGCGACGGCACCGTCGGCGCCAACAAGAACTCCATCAAGATCATCGGCGACCATACCGACAAGTACGTCCAGGCGTACTTCCAGTATGACTCCAAGAAGACCGGCGGCGTCACCGTCAGCCACCTGCGCTTCGGCGACACCCCAATCAAGTCCTCTTACTACATCAACAAGGCCGACTTCGTGGCCTGCCACGTGCCCGCCTACATCACCAAGGGCTTCCCCATCGTCCGTGACGTGAAGCCCGGCGGCACCTTCCTCATCAACTGCCAGTGGAGCGACGAGGAGCTGGGCCACCATCTGGACGCCGCCTCCAAGCGCTACATCGCCAAGAACAACATCCAGGTCTACACCATCAACGCCATCGACCTGGCCAAGGAGATCGGCATGGGCAAGCGGACCAACACCATCCTGCAGTCCGCCTTCTTCTCTCTGGCAAAGGTCATGCCCGAGTCTGAGGCCATCCAGTACATGAAGGACGCCGCCACCCATTCTTATTTGAAGAAGGGCCAGGACATCGTCGACATGAACCACAAGGCCATCGACGCCGGCGCCACCGCCTACAAGAAGTTTGAGGTCCCCGCCGACTGGGCCGACGCCCAGGACGTGGCCAACGATGTCCAGCTGGCCGGCAAGCCCGAGCTGGTGGAGCAGGTCAAGACCATCCTGAACCCCGTGGGCAAGATGGACGGCGACAGCCTGCCTGTCTCCGCTTTCGTCAAGCACGTGGACGGCCAGTTCGAGCTGGGCGCCGCCGCTTACGAAAAGCGCGGCGTGGCCGTGACCGTTCCCACCTGGGATTCCGCCAAGTGCATCCAGTGCAACAACTGCGCCTATGTCTGCCCCCACGCCACCATCCGTCCCTACGCTCTGAGCGAGGAGGAGGCCGCCAAGGCTCCCGCCGCCGCCAAGATCGTGGACATCAAGGCCGGCAAGGGCAAGGGCGTTTACAAGTACACCATGGCCGTGTCTCCTCTGGACTGCATGGGCTGCGCCGTGTGCGTGGGCCAGTGCCCCGTGGGCGCTCTGACCATGGTGCCCCAGGAGCAGGAAGCCGCCCAGCAGGATGTGTTCAACTACTGCGTGGCCGAGGTCTCTGAGAAGAAGGATATGCAGGACGACACCGTCAAGGGCAGCCAGTTCAAGCAGCCCTACCTGGAGTTCTCCGGCTCCTGCGCCGGCTGCGCCGAGACCAGCTATGCCCGCCTGATCACCCAGCTGTTCGGCGACCATATGTACATCTCCAACGCCACCGGCTGCTCCTCCATCTGGGGCGGTCCCGCCGCTACCTCTCCCTACTGCACCAACAAGGAAGGCCACGGCCCCGCCTGGTCCAACTCCCTGTTCGAGGATAACGCCGAGCACGGCCTGGGCATGTTCCTGGGCCAGCAGGCCACCCGTTCCCGCCTGGCCGGCAAGGTCAAGGAGCTGGCCGGTGTGACCACCAGCGAGACCAAGAAGGCCGCCTGCGAGGAGTATCTGGCCACCATGGAGGACTACGAGGCCAACAAGGCCGCCGTCGCCAAGCTGGTCGCCGCTCTGGAAGCCGATTCCGACTGCCCGTACAGCAAGGAGATCCTGGCTGACAAGGAGTACCTGGGCAAGAAGTCCATGTGGATCTTCGGTGGTGACGGCTGGGCCTACGACATCGGCTTCGGCGGCGTGGACCACGTGCTGGCTTCCGGTCAGAACGTGAACGTCTTCGTGTTCGACACCGAGGTCTACTCCAACACCGGCGGACAGGCTTCCAAGGCCTCCAACATCGGCCAGGTCGCCCAGTTCGCGGCTGCCGGTAAGGAAGTCAAGAAGAAGTCCCTGGCTGAGATCGCCATGAGCTACGGCTATGTGTACGTGGCCCAGGTGGCCATGGGCGCCAACCCCGCGCAGACCTTGAAGGCCATCAAGGAGGCCGAGGCCTACAATGGTCCCTCCCTCATCATCGGCTACGCTCCCTGCGAGATGCACAGCATCAAGGGCGGCATGATGAACTGCCAGAAGGAAATGAAGAAGGCTGTGGAGTGCGGCTACTGGAACCTGTTCCGGTTCAACCCCGCTGCCGAGGGCGCTAAATTCACCCTGGACTCCAAGGAGCCCAAGGGCGGCTACCAGGAGTTCTTGATGAACGAGGCCCGTTACTCCCGCCTGACCCGCGAGTTCCCCGACCGTGCTTCCGAGCTGTTCGAGCGGAACGAGAAGGCCGCCATGGACCGCTACGAGCACCTGCTCAAGCTGAAGGCCATGTACGAGGGCTAAGTCCCCTTTCGCAAACCAAAAAAGGACCGCAGGTTTTACCTGCGGTCCTTTCAGTCTGTCGAAAAAGTCCAGTGGACTTTTTCGACAGACTTCACAATGCCTCGCTTTTTTGTCTGCTTCGCAGTCCAAAAAACTGCCGCTGTGCGGCGCAAACGCCTGCGGCAGCAGGCGTTTGCAGGCATTCGATTCAACACGAGGGGTCTCCCGCCCCCTCGTACTCCCCCTGCGAAACGGAACGCTTTTTCTCCAAACAGAGGTTTTTCGGCAAGCTGAAAGGACCGCAGGTTTTACCTGCGGTCCTTTTCTGCCTGCAAGGGCGCTTCCATCATATAGTGGAGGTAGGCGGGCAGGTCCCGCGGGTCTGTCAGACGCAGCGTGATGCCCTCCGGCCCCGGGTTCAGCAGGTGCAGCATCTGCCGGGCGGCGGAGTCATGCTTTAGATCGCAGGCGGTCCGGTCCGGCAGCTGCAGCAGCACACTGCCCCGGCTGCGGTCCACGATACGCAAAAACGCTTCCCGGTCGGGAAGGACGGTCATGGTCAGCATATGGTCCCTCTTTTCATGCAATTGTGCTTCGGTATTGACGGCGGTTCACTTATACTATTATAATATCACCGTAATTTAAGGTGAGGTATGAGAGAACCGTCGGTTTTCTGGTGTAAAACCGCCAAGGAGGTGGATGGGATGGCATTGGTGTCCTGCGGCTGTGCCGCGGACCCCCACGGATGGGAGCTGATCGACCACGGCACGGCGCTGTTTCCGGTGGCCTGCTACCGGGACGATTTGTACTTGGAGGGGGTCCCCTGCCCCTGGCACTGGCATGACGAGCTGGAGGCTGTGGTGGTCTCCCAGGGAGAAGTCGAGGTGGCGGCTGGAGGGGAGACGTTCACCGTTTCCGCCGGCGACGGCTTTTTCATCGGCTCCAGGGTGCTGCACAACATCCGGGACCTGGGCGGCGGGGGATTTCGCCTGCGCTCGGTGGTGTTTCATCCCCGCCTGGTGGGCGGCAGCGTGGACAGCGTTTTCTGGCAGGAGTACCTGCTTCCGCTGCTCTCGCCCCGGGCGCCGGCCTGTGTGCGCCTGGACAGAAGGGTCCCATGGCGGCGGGAGTCCCTGGAGGCCATCGAGTCCGCCTGGCACAGCGCGGAGCGGGAGATGCCGGGGTTTGTGTTTCAGGTCCGGGCGGCGCTGTCGGAGCTGGTGTTCCAGCTGGTCACGCATCTGCCTGTGGAGCCCCGGCTCCCCTCGGAAAAGGCCCTGCGGGATGAGGAGCGCATCAAAGCTATGATGCGTTTTATGCAGGCGCATTATACCCGGGAACTGACCGTTGCCTACATCGCGGCCAGCGTCAGCATCAGCCCGAGTGAGTGCCTGCGGTGCTTTCACGCCACCATCGGCACCACACCCATCCAATACCTCCGGCAGCTGCGGGTGCAGAAAGCGGCGGAGCTGCTGGCGGATACCGACTGGAAGGTCAGCGACATCGCAGAGCGGTGCGGCTTTCGGGAGATGAGCTATTTTACCAAAACGTTCCGGGAATTGAAGGGCTGCACCCCCTCGGCCTACCGGGAAAGGAAACGGACCGGGCGATGACGCCCCCGTGCAGCAAAAAAGCCCCGCCTGTTTTCAAAACAGGCGGGGCTTTTATCAGATTTTCGGCCGGCGTTTACGGCTTTTCCCACCGCAGCTTCAGCTGCTGGGCCGTGATGGCGTAGCCGTCCTCGGCGTACTGCCAGCGGGGAAGCCGGTCCGGCAGGGCCTGGTCCCGGCGGGCGTAGATGGCCTGGGCCACCTTGTCCAGCAGGCGGGGGTTTTTCACCAAAATGGGGCCGGTGAGCTCCGAGGCGAATACGTTCCGGAAGCGGAAGCCCTCGGGGGTCTTTTCTCCGCTGTTGCCGAAGCCCATGTCCATGGCGGTCACAAGAGGCGTTTCCACCCCCTGGATGATGCTGCACTTGTTCATGAAGCCCACCACCGGCCCGTCGTACAGGTCCGTGGTGCCGTACACATCCTCCACGAACCGCTTCTTGCCCTGGACGGAGGTAAACGCCCCCAGGCCGATGCCCTCGTAAACGGTGCCGTCATCGGCGGTGATGGTCTTGCCCAGCAGCTCCATAGCGGTGCCGGCAAACAGCATGGCGGCGCCGTCCCGGGCCAGGGCCTTCACGGCCTCGCCGCAGCGGACAAAGTCAGACAGGGCGGCCTTCTGCCGCCGCTCGGTGCCGGCGCCCATGAAGAGGAAGTCCGCGCCGGCAAGGTCCGCTTCCTCGCCGGGGGCCACGGTCTCCACCGTGACGGTGTTTCCCAGCTCCTCCAGATACCGCTTCAAAACCGCGACATTGGCGTAGCTGCCGTACAGGTTCATGAGGTCGGGGTAGAAATGGACGATTTTCAGTTCCATGCCTTACGCCTCCTTTACCACGTGGGCCAGCAGCTTGTCCCGGTCGGAGAAGCAGGTGACCACGTATACCTGCTCGCCGCCGTCTTCCTTCAGCGTCTGGGCCGCGGCGGCGATGTCCGGCTGGACCAGAATTTTTTCCCGGGGGATGCCGGTGAAGGAGAACCGCAGGGCCAGGTCATTGCAGTACCGGCCGGAGAGGATGACCCGCTCCACCTGGGGGGTGTTCAGCAGGTCGAAGTCAATGTCCCACAGCCAGCTGGTTTCGCTGGTGAAGTACTTGCGGCTCACCGCGTCCACGATGACCACCACGGTGCAGGGCTCCTTGGAGGCTGCCACATACCGCAGGTTCGTGTCGTAGGCGATGGAGTTTTCGTGCTTGCTGGTCAGCAGCATCCCCTTGTGGGCCCCCAGGGTAAACTTCTGCATCCGTCCGTTTTTCAGAATGTAGTTGTTGATGACCCCGGCGGCGGTGTCCGCGGCGATGCCCACCTCCCGGCAGGCGGCGTAGGCCGCCAGGATGTTGTAGACGTTGTAGATGCTGCGGAAGGCCAGCTGGATGGTGACGGCGCCGTCGATGGTCAAACGGCCCTGGTCCAGATCCGCCGCCGTGACGGTGTAATCCGTGGCGGGCTTGGCGTGGCCGCACCGGGTGCAGCGGTAGGCGCCGATGTGGTTGTAGTGGACGTAATCGTACACCATGGGGGCGTGGCACACCGGGCAGTAGGCGCCGTCGTGGTACACGCCGGTGGGCGCATCCGTGGAGATGGCGCACTTGTCCAGACCGAACCACTTCACCTTCCCGTGGTTCTGGGCGAAGCAGGAGGACAGGGGGTCGTCAGCGTTCAGGATGAGCTTCGTGTCCGGGTGGATGGCGGGCAGAATGGCGTCGTACACCCACTCGGGATGGCCGTTGCGGGTCAGCTGGTCCCGGTACAGGTTGGTGATGACGAACTCCGTGGGGTGGAAGTAGCGGAAGCTGTGGGCGGCGTAGCGCTCATCGGACTCGATGAGCAGCACGTCGGCCTTCACCCGGCCGGTCAGAGTGGCGTTGGTCAGCACGGTGGTGGTGACGCCCTCGATCTGGTTGGAGCCCTCCTCGTTGTATACCACGGTCTTGCCGCCGGAGCGGAGGATGGCGGCGATCATCTCCACGGTGGAGGTCTTGCCGTTGCTGCCGGTGACGGCGATGATGTGGGCGGGCAACTGCACCCGGCGCAGAATGTCCGGGCAGATCTTCAGAGCGTACTTTCCGGGCAGGGAGCTGCCCTTGCCCACCAGCCTGCCCACGGCCCGGCCCAGCTTGCATACTAAGATCGCAAGGAACTTTCTCATTCCCCGCTCATCTCCTTTTCAGAGAAGTCCCGGAACTCGGCGATGGCCCGGACGGGGGCGCCGTCGGCTCCGGCGTATTTCAAGGGCAGGGCGAAAAACATGACGTCCTTCCGGCCCACGACCTTCTTTAGGCACAGGTTCTCCACAATGACCAGTCCGCCGCCCAGCAGCACCTTGTGGGCGGGATAGTCGCTGCCGGAGAGGGAGTCCACGCTGATGGCGTCGGTGCCCACGCCCTTGAGGCCGCAGGACACCAGATACCGGGCCGCCTCCTCATCGGGCACGGGGAAGGCCTCGCTCAAAAAGGCCTCGGTGCCCCACTTCTTCTCCCAGCCGGTGTAGAACAGGGCAAAGTCGGCGGTGCGGAGGTAGCCGTTTTGCTGGCGGAGAAAATCAGCGGTGATGACGGCGCCGGCTCCCAGGTGGGACACGTCGATGACGGCGGCCCGGCCGCAGAACTGGGAGGGGGGGAGCTGGTCCAGGCCGCAGCCCTCCGGCAGGATGTGGCGGGGGGCGTCCATGTGGGTGCCGGTGTGGGAGCCGATCTGCAGCAGCGTCTCCCGGGCACCGTTGTCCGTCAGCGTGCGGGTGTGGGAGAAGGCGGGGCGGGGCGTGCCGGGATAGACGAAGGTGTCCGGCGTGATGGTATGGGTCAAGTCGATGATCATGTGTACAGATTCCTTCCTTGTGGTTGTATCTTGAGGACAGTCACCGCAATTCGCTGCGGCCCAGAAGATAGTCGATGCTCACGTGAAAATATTCGGACAGGGCGATGAGGGTCAAGGCGGGGACGTTGACCTGCCCATACTCCATTTTTTGATAATTGCTGACAGTACAGCCCAAATAGGCCGCCATGGATTTTTGCGTTCCGTTTCGCTCCTGGCGAAGTTCCCGGAGACGCCGGCCAAATTCTGCAAGAAGGTTGTTTTGCATGCAAGCCTCCTGTTGACACACAATTTAATTGCGTGTATAATAATAGCACAATTAAATTGCGCTAGAGGTGATAAACGTTGGAATCCATCTATGAATGGCTCTACGACAAGTATGCCCAGCCCCGGCTGGGGCGGCTGCCGGCCTTTCAGGATGCCCGGGTGCGGGAGGCCCTGGCGGGGGAGACGGAGCTGGAGCGGCTGGACCGGGTGTACGCCCTGGTGCTGGACTGCGCCACCGCCGCCTTTGAGACAGGAGTCCGGCTGGGGCTCGCCCTCACCGCTCCAGATAGACCATGAGGGCCGTCACATCCGCCGGGGACACGCCGGAGATGCGGCTGGCCTGTCCCAGGTCCAGGGGACGGATGGCGGAGAGCTTTTCCCGGGCCTCCAGCCGCAGACCCTGGATGGCGTTGAAATCCAAGTCGGGAGGCAGCTTGCGGCCCTCCATCTTCCGGAAATCCTCCACCTGCTTTTGCTGGCGCTGGATGTAGCCCTCGTATTTCACGCTGATCTCCACTTGCTCGGCCACGTCCGCCGGGAGGCTTGGCCGCTCCGGGTCAAAGGGAGCCAGCTCGGCATAGTGGAGCTGGGGCCGCTTCAAAAGGGACAGCAGGGAGGCACCGTCGGTGACGTCGGCGGTGCCCTTTTCCGCCAGCAGGGCGGAAAGGGCCGGGGAGGGGGCGGCGCCGGTGTGGGCAAGGCGCTTGATCTCCCGCTCCACCGCGGCGTATTTTTCCTCCACTTCCCGCAGCCGCCCGTCGGACACCAGGCCGATGTCGCGGCCCCGGCGGGTGAGCCGCCAGTCGGCGTTGTCCTGGCGCAGCAGCAGGCGGTACTCGCTGCGGGAGGTCATGATGCGGTAGGGCTCGTTGGTGCCCTTGGTCACCAGGTCGTCGATGAGGGTGCCGATGTAGCTCTCCGACCGGGAGAGGATGAAGTCGCTTTCGCCCTTCAGCTTCCGGGCGGCGTTGACGCCGGCCACAAAGCCCTGGACGGCGGCCTCCTCATAGCCGGAGGAGCCGTTGAACTGCCCGGCGCCGTATAGGCCGCTGACGGCCTTGCACTCCAGGGTGGCCCGCAGGGCCAGAGGGTCGATGCAGTCGTATTCGATGGCGTAGGCCGGGCGGGTCATGACGGCCCGGCGCAGGCCCGGCACACTGTGGAGCATCCGCAGCTGCACCTCCTCCGGCATGGAGGAGGAGAAGCCCTGGATGTACAGCTCCTCGGTGTTGAGCCCCATGGGCTCCACAAACAGCTGGTGGCGGAGCTTGTCCGGAAAGCGGACGATCTTCGTCTCAAAGGAGGGGCAGTACCGGGGGCCGACGCCCTCGATGAGGCCGGAGTACATGGGTGCCCGGTCCAAGTTCTCCTGGACGATGCGCTTGGTCTCCTCCGTGGTCCAGGTGAGCCAGCACACGGCGGAGTTCTCCGGCGGCGTTTTCGTGCTGTACGAGAAAGGGACGGGGAGGGTGTCTCCCGGCTGGAGCTCCATCTCGTCAAAATCCACCGTTCGGGCATTGACCCGGGGCGGCGTGCCGGTCTTGAACCGCCGCAGAGGCAGACCCAGGGCCAGCAGGGAGTCCGTCAGCCGCGCCGCGGCGTGCATGCCGTCGGGGCCGGATTCCTCCACGCACTCGCCGATGATGGTGCGGCCGGAGAGGTAGGTGCCCGTGGCCAGGATGACGGCGCGCACATCGAATACCGCCCCGGTGGACAGCACCACCTGCCGCACCGCGCCGCCCTCCGCCCGGAGGGCCACCACCTCGCCCTGGCGGACGGTCAGGTGCTCCTGCCGCTCCAGGGTGTGCTTCATCCGCTCCTGGTACTTGCGGCGGTCCGCCTGGGCCCGCAGGCTCCACACGGCGGGGCCCTTGCCCTTGTTCAAAAGCCGGTACTGGATGCAGCACGCGTCGGCGGCCTTTGCCATCTCGCCGCCCAGGGCGTCCAGCTCCCGGACCAGGTGGCCCTTGCCGGTGCCGCCGATGGCGGGGTTGCAGGGCATGTTGCCCACGGCGTCCAGGTTGATGGTGAACACCACGGTCTCCATCCCCAGCCGGGCGGCGGCCAGCGCCGCCTCGATGCCGGCGTGGCCGGCACCGATGACGGCAATATCAAATTGTCCGGCGTGAAATTCGGTCATGGGTAATTCCTCAAACTTCAGATTCTTTGTGCAGCGTCACCACGGCCACCTCCGGCCGGTTGAACAGCCGGAAGGAGGGGCCGGAATTGCCCAGGCCCCGGGTGACGAACAGGACGGAGCCGTTTTCCCGGTAAAGCCCCGCCGTGTAGGAGGGGAACAGCTGAAAATCGTGGGAAATGAGCCCGTCGGTAAAAGGCAGGCGGATGATGCCGCCGTGGGCGTGGCCGGAGACCACCAGGTCCGCCCCCAGCAGGCTGTACCGGGAGGCGAAGCGGTCGTTGCGGTGGGCCAGCAGCACCCAGAAGGGGTCGCCCCATTGGGCGTACACCTCCGCCGCCAGCTGCTCCGGCGTTTTCTGGTCGGCGTAGCCGTTGGGGTCGTCGATGCCCGCCAGGACGATGGTGTCCCCGCCCCGCTCCAGTGCCGTGAACTGGTTGGACAGCACCATCACGCCGTGGTCCGCCAGGGTCTGCTTCAAGGCGGGCACATTTCCCAGGGCCCACTCGTGGTTGCCGGTGACATAGTAGGTGGGGGCGATGGCGGAAAGGGCCTCCGCCGCCGAGGCGGCATAACCCTCCGGCACCGGACGGTAGCGGTCCAGCAGGTCGCCCACCAAAAAGATATAGTCCGGCTCCTCCGCCGCCAGGGCGGCGTAGAGGTCCTCGTTGTTCCGCCCGAAGAAGGCGGAGTGCAGGTCGCCAATGACCGCCGCCCGGCAGCCGTCAAAGCCGGCGGGCAGGTCCCGGAAAACGGGGGCGAAGCGGGTGACCTGCAGGGCCGTGTTGCTCCACCGTAGAAAAAAGACGGCCGCCAGGAGGACCAGTACCGCCAGCCCCCACCGCCGGCGGCGGGGAAGTCGATGTTTTGCCATAAATGCGGCCCCCTCAGCCGCCCAATGTAAAAACGCGGAAAAGCCGCGCAAAAGCTGTCAAGTCTATCAAACATATTATAGCATAAGCGGGAGCGGAAAGGCGAGAGAAAAAATATACAAAGAAGTGGGAAAAAGTGAGGAAAATCCCATGGATTCTCGGTGGTTCCGACAGTTTCCACAGCGGGATGTGGAAAACTCCGGTGCAAACCGCCGCAAGGGAATATCTGCGAGATGTACAAGAACATGTTAATTATTTGTGAAATCTGACGGGACATTCTTGCGAAACCAGGGCAAAAGTGCTATACTGCCGTCAGAACAATTGGAAAGGAGGTATGTGGAATGCGGAAGGAATTCGCAGTCAGAGCCGCTGATGTGGACGATTTGATCTTCACGGACGATGTCTGGGCTCGGAGTGAGCGGTAAAAACAAAACGCAGCAAAGGGAGGCCACGCCAGGATGCAGGCGTGGGCTTTTTCTTTTTCATCCCGCGGGCCGCCTGGGGCGCTGTACGCAAAATTACCGCAAAAAATAAAGAAAAAATAACGCAAAATTTGCGATGAGCCAAACGCCGCTCCCCGAAAATATCGGGAGAACGGCGTTTTTGTTAAATGTCTGTCATTTTTGCGCTACAAAAACGAAAAATTTACGAAAATTTGCCTGGAAACGCGGTGAGAAGTGACGGAAATTCCATGTTAATTTTAGGTAAAACGTAAAATATACAACGTTTGCGTAAAAAATCGCTCTCTTGTTACTTGAAAAAACGTTCACGTGTGCTAGAATAATAGCACACTGTAAAACACAAACCAACAAGGAGTGGAAAATCATGGATCAACTGTTCTGGATCGGATTTGTCGGCGCGATCATCGCCGGCCTTTTTGCCGTTACGCAGGCAAAAAAGGTCATGACCTATTCCGAGGGCACGGAAAAGATGCGTAAGATCGCCGCATCCATCCGCGCCGGCGCCAATGCATACCTCAAGCAGCAGTACACCACCGTGTTCAAGGTGTTCGTGGTGGTGTTCATCGCCCTGCTGATCATCGCTTTCGCCTCCGGCGGCAAGATGCTGTCGAAGTTCACCCCCTTCGCCTTTGTCACCGGCGGCGTGTTCTCCATGCTGGCCGGCTTCATCGGCATGAAGATCGCAACCAACTCCAACGCCCGCACCGCCCAGGCTGCCTCCGAGAGCCTGAACAAGGGCCTGCGGGTGGCCTTCTCCTCCGGCTCCGTCATGGGCTTCACCGTGGTGGGCCTGGGCATGCTGGACATCACCATGTGGTTCTTCCTGCTGCGCTATGCTTTCGGTATCAGCGATCCCGCCCAGCTGGGCAACATCATGGTCATGAACGGCATGGGCGCTTCCTTCATGGCGCTGTTTGCCCGTGTGGGCGGCGGCATCTACACCAAGGCCGCCGACGTGGGCGCTGACCTGGTGGGCAAGGTGGAGGCCGGCATCCCCGAGGACGACCCCCGCAACCCCGCCACCATCGCCGATAACGTGGGCGACAACGTGGGCGACGTGGCCGGCATGGGCGCCGACCTGTACGAGTCCTATGTGGGCTCCATCCTGGCGACCTTCGCCCTGGGCGCCGTGGGCGGCTACGGCTTTGCCGGCATGCTGCTGCCCATGGCTTTGGCCGTCACCGGCATCATCTGCTCCATCATCGGCTCCTTCCTGGTGAAGACCAAGGAGGACGCCACCCAGGAGTCCCTGCTCAAGAGCCTGCGCACCGGCACCTACACCGCCGCTGTCCTGGCCGCCGTCGTGGCCGCGCCTTTGACCTATTTCATTCTGGACGGCCACATGGGCGTGTACGTTGCCATCCTCTGCGGCCTCGTAGGCGGCTGCGCCATCGGCTACTTCACCGAGTACTACACCTCCGATACCTATAAGCCCACCCAGGAGCTGGCGGCCGCTTCCGAGACCGGCTCCGCCACCATCATCATCGGCGGCATCTCCCTGGGCCTCAAGTCCACCATGACCTCCATCCTCATCGTGGCCGCGGCTGTGCTGGTGAGCTACTTCGCCGCCGGCGGCTCCACCGTCATCGTGGACGGCAGCGGCGTCTTTACCGCTGCCTTCAACCAGGGCCTGTACGGCATCGGCATCGCCGGCGTCGGCATGCTGTCCACCCTGGGCATCACCCTGGCAACGGACGCTTATGGCCCCGTGGCCGACAACGCCGGCGGCATCGCCGAGATGAGCGGCCTGCCCGAGACCGTCCGTGACCGCACCGACGCCCTGGACTCCCTGGGCAACACCACCGCCGCCACCGGCAAGGGCTTCGCCATCGGCTCCGCCTCTCTGACCGCTCTGGCCCTGCTGGTCTCCTACGTCAACATCGTCCAGGAAAACACCACCGAGACCTTGAACTTCACCCTCACCAGCCCCACTGTTCTGGTCGGCATGTTCGTCGGTGCGATGCTGACCTTCGTGTTCTCCGCGTTCACCATGAGCGCCGTGCAGAAGGCCGCCCAGTCCATCGTGGTGGAGGTCCGCCGCCAGTTCCGGGAGATCGCCGGTATCATGGAATATAAGGTAGACCCCGATTACGCCTCCTGCGTGGCCCTGTGCACCAAGGGCGCCCTGCATGAGATGGTGGCGCCCGCCATCCTGGCCATCGTGGTGCCCATCCTCACCGGCCTGGTGCTGGGTCCCACCGGCGTGGTCGGATTGCTGGGCGGCGTGTCCGTCACCGGCTTCGCCATGGCCGTGTTCATGTCCAACGCCGGCGGCGCCTGGGATAACGCCAAGAAGTACATCGAGTCCGGCCACCACGGCGGCAAGGGCTCCGAGTGCCACAAGGCCGCCGTCGTGGGCGATACCGTGGGCGACCCCTTCAAGGATACTTCCGGCCCCTCTTTGAACATCCTCATCAAGCTGTGCTCCACCGTGTCCATCGTGTTCTCCGGCCTGATCCTGGCCTTCAACTTGATGAACCTGCTGTAAAACACAGCCTGTAAGCCAGCGTTCCCGGTCTCCGGCCTCCGCCTTTCGGCGGAGGCCGGTTTTTTCCTTTTTCGCAGAAAATTCCGCTAAAATTTGGCCGGGACACCGGGAGCGGGAAATTTTCATCCCTGCTTGACAGGGTAATCGTTTACCGATATAATAATGGGCGGAAAAACACCGGAACCCCTTGAAAACGGTAAAATTCCGGAAAAATACAACACAGGAAAGGAAAGCACGAAACATGATCTATTCTACTGAAGTGCAGAATATGTGCCCCGTCGCCAAGGGCGCGTACCATGGTCCGGCTCCCATCCCCGAGGAGGGCAAGTGGGTCCAGGCCAAGGAAATCAAGGACATCTCCGGCCTGACTCACGGCGTGGGCTGGTGCGCTCCCCAGCAGGGCGCCTGCAAGCTGACTTTGAACGTGAAGGACGGCGTCATCGAGGAGGCCCTGGTGGAGACCCTGGGCTGTTCCGGCATGACCCACTCCGCCGCCATGGCGTCTGAGATCCTCATCGGCAAGACCCTGCTGGAGGCTCTGAACACCGACCTGGTGTGCGATGCCATCAACACCGCCATGCGGGAGCTGTTTTTGCAGATCGTCTACGGCCGCACCCAGACCGCGTTCTCCGAGGGCGGCCTGCCTGTGGGCGCCTCTCTGGAGGACCTGGGCAAGGGCCTGCGCTCTCAAGTGGGCACCATGTTCGCCACCAAGGCCAAGGGTCCCCGCTACCTGGAGATGGCCGAGGGCTACTGCACCCGCATCGCCCTGAACAAGGACGACGAGATCATCGGCTATGAGTTCGTCAACCTGGGCAAGATGATGGACGCCATCAAGAAGGGCGTGGACGCCAATGAGGCCCTGGAAAAGGCCAAGGGCCACTACGGCCAGTTTGACGCCGCCGTCAAGTACATCGACCCCCGTCACGAGTAAGAAAAGGAGGAATTGACAAATGGCTCTGTTTGAAAGCTACGAGAGAAGAATCGACAAGATCAATTCCGTCCTGGCCCAGTACGGAATCACCAGCGTGGAGGAGTGCCGCGACATCTGCAAGGCCGCCGGCTTCGACCCCTACGACATCGTCAAGGGCATCCAGCCCATCTGCTTTGAAAACGCCTGCTGGGCCTACTGCGTGGGCGCCGCCATCGCGCTGAAGAAGGGCGTCAAGACCGCCGCCGAGGCCGCCGAGGCCATCGGCGAGGGCCTGCAGGCCTTCTGCATCGCCGGCTCTGTGGCCGAGGACCGCAAGGTGGGCCTGGGCCACGGCAACCTGGGCGCCATGCTGCTGCGTGACGAGACCAAGTGCTTCGCCTTCCTGGCCGGCCACGAGTCCTTCGCTGCCGCCGAGGGCGCCATCGGCATCGTCCGCAACGCCAACAAGGCCCGCAAGGAGCCCCTGCGGGTCATCCTCAACGGCCTGGGCAAGGACGCCGCCCAGATCATCTCCCGCATCAACGGCTTCACCTACGTCCAGACCCGGTTTGACTACTACACCGGCGAACTGAACATCGTCCGGGAGGTCCGCTACTCCGAGGGCGAGCGGGCCAACGTCCGCTGCTACGGCGCCGACGATGTCCGGGAGGGCGTGGCCATCATGCACCACGAGGGCGTGGACGTGTCCATCACCGGCAACTCCACCAACCCCACCCGTTTCCAGCATCCCGTCGCCGGCACCTATAAGAAAGAGTGCATCGAGCAGGGCAAGAAGTACTTCTCCGTTGCCTCCGGCGGCGGTACCGGCCGCACCCTGCATCCCGACAACATGGCTGCCGGCCCCGCCAGCTACGGCATGACCGACACCATGGGCCGCATGCACTCCGACGCCCAGTTCGCCGGCTCCTCCTCCGTGCCCGCCCATGTTGAGATGATGGGCTTCCTGGGCATGGGCAACAACCCCATGGTCGGCGCGACTGTCGCCGTGGCTGTTGCTGTTGCCGAGAGCCAGAAGTAAGAGGGCTTTTTCAGAGTTTTTGACCCTGAAAAGTTCGGACGCCTGAGTTTCATTCAAATCCAAGCAGGAAGCACGTCATCTTCGTGAAAATGCGAGAGATGTGCTTCCTGTTTTTGCGTATTTGGAGGGTAAAACGATGAAGAAAATCAGGATGTGCTTCCCCAATGAAAAGACGTTTCAAGAGGGCTTTGAAGAGTATATTTTGGATTGTAAAGCCCGCAACCTGCGGGATGGCACGATCAACCATTATCGGGAATCCATTAAGCAAATTTACAAGCGTATCCCGGCAGACACGCCGATTTCTTCAATGTCCCCACAGACGATGGCGGATTTTTATATTTCGTTGAGGGAAGACCCTGATTTGAACGAAGTTTCTATGGGAACGTATGCGAGAGACTTGAAAACGCTGATGCGATTTTTTATGAAATGTAAGTATCTGCCGTTCTTTGAAATCCCTCTCCCAAAAGCAGATAAAGCCCCCATCCAGACATACACGGACGATGAATTGAAGATGCTGCTGAAAAAGCCGGATGTGCGGAAGTGTATCTTTTCTACTTATCGCAGTTGGGTGATTGTCAATTTTCTTCTTTCTACTGGCGTCCGCCAAAACAGTCTTATTAACATCAAAATCCGGGATGTGGATTTTGATAATTCGGTAGTCTATGTGAATACCACAAAGAACCGCAAACCTCTCATTATCCCCTTGAATGAGGATATTATCAAAATCCTCAAAGAGTATTTACAGTATCGCGGCGGAGGTATTGATGATTGGCTTTTTTGCTCTGTCTATGGCAAGCAACTTACCAGAAGCAGTAATTATCACGCACTTTGGGATTACTGCCACGAAAGAGGATTAGAACAGACAGGCGTTCATCGTTTCAGACACACATTTGCGAAAAAGTGGGCGACTATGGGAGGTTCGGTTGTGGTTCTTCAAAAGATACTCGGTCATAGCAGCCTTGCGATTACAGAGGGATATTTGAACCTTTTGACGAGTGATTTGAAGAAAGAGATGGACGAAGTAAATATTATTCGGAGCCTGAAACAGGAACACATTCGGATGCGGGCATAATGAAGCATCTTGGAACATCTTTTTACATCTACGAACAAAAGGGAAGGTGATTGAACACCTTCCCTTCATCTTTATTCATCTTGATACATCTCCGCAGCCTTTTGAAGAAACTTTTTCATTCCCTCAACTGCTGGCTCCGGGCTTAATATCTTCATTGATTTTCCAAAAGTAGCAACCCACGCATAAAACGGCGGGCTTAACTCAACAGGCACATTGACGGTGAAATGGTTATCGTCATAAGGAACCATCATTGTATCCTTGCCGAACTGATCTATAACAGCATCCGCCAGCCGATTATGAACCCGTATCCTCACATTGTAGGCTTCTCCGTGATACATACTGAATACTTTTGCCCTTTGGTCGGTCAGGTTTTTCTTGTCGTATTCATCCCCACCATCCCGTTTTTCCAATAGTGGGCGAGAAATACCCTCCATTCTATCCACTCGGTATGTCCTGAACTTTTTGCCGTCGTAGGCATAAAGATAATAATTGCCGTCGTTCCACATCAGGGCGTAGGGACTGACAATAATTCTTTCACCGCTCTTGGAGTAGGTTTGCGGATTATCCTTGTTGGGGGTGTAATGGAAATAGCGAAACGCTATTTTGCGATCTGTGGCGATGGCCTCGTGGATATGATCAGCGTCTTTCACAACGCTTTCATTTAGACCGCGGACACGCCCGGCAACATACGCTTGGCGGTTTAGGGAGGCTTTCGTATAGTTGTCTGCGAGGTCAGTAATTTTTTGAGTAATCGCCCTCGCTTGGCTCTGCGGAATGAACTTTGAGGACTGGATACCATCGACCATTAACCGCAATTCGTGAGGCTTGAACTTTGGATTTTTCACCCAATACCCGCCCGCACCTTTATGTGCGTGGGCGTTGAACTGAATATCAAGTTTCATTGTGCCTCGCAACACATCAAGGTCGCTGTATAGTGTGTGCGGTGAGATGTAGATTTCAAATGTTTCAAGATAGTCCAATATCTCTTTTCGAGAAACAGGGTGCTCCTTATTTGTGTGCTTTTGGAAATATTCATACAGGAGAAATTGGCGCTCGGCGGGGGTGTATTTGATTTGTAAATCGAGATCATCCATTTTCATATACTATCCTCCCACGCCGTTTTCACGATTATACCACGCCAACAGCAAAAAAGGGCAGGATGAGCCTGCCCTTTAAGTATGATTTTCAATCTCTTCTTCTATCCTGGCAACCAGTTCGCTGGGCCGAATATCAAGAGCCAATGCGATTTTCCACAGCGTTTCAAAATTTGCCTGTTTTGTCCCGTTTTCGATCATTGTCAGGTGAGTGCGTGCAATTCCCGCAAAGCCGCTCAACACATCTTGGGAAATTCCCTTTTCTTTGCGGAGGTCTCTAATTGCCTTTCCAACAGCAAAGTTATCGAACTGCACACAATCACCTCTTTTCTCTTCCATAGTTTAAGAGAAAAAGAAGTAATTTAAGTCTGCGATAATAGACATTTATGGAATAATATGCTATTATGATATTTACATCAACATAGGAGGTTTCGTCATGAAAAAGAAATTCTTGTGTCTTATGCTTACTCTTGTTATGGTTTTCAGTTTAGTTCCCTCTGCTGTTGCCGCAAATGATGAAGCAACACAGGCCGCCCAGACCCTGTACGAGCTGGGTCTGTTCAGGGGAACAGGCACCAATCCCGATGGCACCCCTATTTTTGCTCTGGAACAAACCCCCACCCGTAATCAGGCGGTTATCATGCTGGTACGTTTGCTAGGCAAGGAAGAAGAGGCTCTTGCCGGAAATTGGGAGCTTCCTTTTGCGGATGTAGCAAAGGGCTCCACAGCTTATCCTTACATCGGTTATGCTTACGCCAACGGCTTGACCAGTGGAACTACCGCAACTACTTACAGCGGCACAAATCCGATCAAGGCAAATCAGTATATTACCTTTGTTCTTCGTGCGCTGGGTTATGAGTCTGGCAAGGACTTCCAGGTAGGCACATCCTATCTGCTTTCCGACCAATTGGGCATCACCAGTGGTGAATATGCCAATGCCTCCGCTTTTACTCGAGGTGATGTGGCAAAAATTTCCCTGAATGCCCACGAGGTTCAGGAAGTAGTGGCGACCGCCCCCTACTGGGGTCTTCCCGCCAACATCCGCTGGATTTCCGAACCGAAGACGGAAGCGGATCTGGACAACAACATACTATATTCTTTCCTCTTCGGCAACTACTCCCTGAATTTCAGCAACATAGGTACTACAGAGGAAGCAGATGCTCCAACCCTAATCAATACCATGCGGACTCGCATCAAAGCACTGAGCATCACCTATCCGGAGCTGGCAGGTGTATTCTCCAACACCTTTATTGGCTGTGGAGCAAACCCTGACGGTGTATTTATTGACTTTCCTCAGTCTTCCCTGAGTATCGAGGAAATTTACGTCCAGCAGATAGGCGCTTTGGGTGCGGCGCAGGCAATCCAGAACGAGCTGCACGAAAGAGGAAAGATTACCGACGACATGACCCAAAAGCAGATCGCGCAGGTATATTATGACCATCTCAGAGGAATGAACGTATCCGTAGGCGGCGGTCCGGAGGCAGCAAAGCAGGGGAAAAGTGTCGAATTCGACTCTCCCTACGCCTGTCTGGTTCTCAAAAAGGCAGACTGCGTTGGCAGAGCGGGCGCATTCAATCTGCTGATGCATCTGGAAGGCATTTCTGCGCAGGGTGTCGGTGGCAGCATTAAGGGAACCGACACCGGCCACGTGCTGAACCGCGTTATCCTGGATGGCGAGACCTATTACTGCGACTGGGGCAACAATCATCCGCTGGCACAAAACATTGATTCCTGGTTTATCTTCGATTGATAGAACATGATAGAAGCAAGAAGACGGCAGAGGATTATCTCTGCCGCCTTTTTGCTTTTACCGTTCCAAAAGGCCAATGGTGAGGTCTCTAATTGCCTTTCCAACAGCAAAGTTATCGAACTGCACACAATCACCTCTTTCCTCTTTAACAGTTTAAGAGAAAAAGAGACGTTTTATGTCTATGATAGTAGATGCTGCATGGATAATATGCTATCATACTGTTTATATCAAAAATAGGAGGGTTAGCCATGAAAAAAAGAGTATTGTGCTTGATTCTTACCCTGGTTATGATTTTCGCCCTCGTTCCCTCTGCGGCTGCTGCAAGTGATGAGGCTGCCGAGGCGGCGGAGGCTCTGTATGAGCTAGGGCTTTTCAAAGGAACTGGCACCAATTCTGACGGAACGCCCATCTTTGACCTGGACAAGACGCCCACCCGGAACCAGGCCATCATCATGCTGGTGCGTCTGCTGGGCAAAGAGGAAGAGGCCAAAGCCGGAACGTGGGATATTCCCTTTACAGATGTTTCCGACAGTATGAAGCCTTACATCGGCTACGCCTACACCAATGGCCTGACCAACGGTTATACCGCTACCACCTACAATGGCGGCGCCCCTGCCAAAGCCAACCAGTACATCACCTTCGTCCTGCGGGCGCTGGGCTATGAATCCGGCAAGGATTTTGAGGTCTCTACGGCATGGGAATTGTCCGACAAGTTGGGTATCACGGCGGGGCAGTACAACTCCGCCAACGCAGGCAGGTTCGTCCGCAACGATGTGGCATACATCTCTTGGAGCGCCCTTTCTGCTACGGTTTGCGGCACGGAACAGTTGCTGGCGGAAAAGCTGCAGGCGGAAGGAGCCATTTCGCAGGATGCTCGGGTTCTCTATCGGCAGGATGCCGCTCCGGCAGGTCTGACGTTCCGGACGATTCCCAAAACAGGGTATGGTTGCTGGGGCTATGTTCCGAGCTACTTCAAACTCAAAAGCATGGAATACGCCCCTGACGGCGAGTATGTATATTTCCGTATGCACTATGACAGTGCTACCGTACAGGAATTTTTTGTGATGCCCGCTAACTGGGAACGAGGTGAGTTGGGCGAGATGGTTCTCTATGCCGCCGAACCGGGAAGCAGTATTTTTACCTGCAAGCTGCCAAAAGCATGGTTCAGGGACTATGCAAACCTCTCCATCGGCCCTTCGGAGGACGGCAACACGGCACCGGACTATGTCATTGAGATAGGGTATCTGCAGCTGACGGAGGATGACAGTGCCCCCGTGTTCCTGCCCTATGGCGACATCATTGACGACAGCTATGAAGTTCCTAATTTCAAGTTCCGCTCTGTGGAACGCGCACGGGTGTTGGGAGGTTATCTCTACCGCGTGAATTTCACCAACACCATGAACCGCGACATTCAGTTCTGGACGGTGAAAGAGCATCAAACAGAGGGCTGGAACACGGGGTTGATGCACCGTGTGGAACTGAAAAGCGGAGACTCTTCCGCGTTCTACTTTGTGCCCGACTATGTAAGCGACGCTTACGATGCAGTATACGCCCGCGTGCGCGACAACCCGCAGAATGGCAGCTTCCAGGAGCACGCTTACATCGATATTTATTTTCACGGACTCCCCGTCTTAAAAGAAGACTGGGACAGTCAGTGAATATACGCCTTTTACATCAGTCAAACATTATCCCCCATTGGCGGATCGACAGCCTCCAGCAGGGAGCCGATTTCTCGGCTCCCTGTTCGTCTATCCTTCCAAAAGATCAATGTATTTATAAACCGTCGTTCTGCTCAAATCGCACACCCTTGCCAACTCACTTACATTCAACTGTTTCTTCTTGTAGGCGGGATAATGGCGGAGGAACACGGCGGGAATATCATCCACGGTTGCCTGTGGTCTGCCAATCTTCGCTCCCTTGGCCTTGGCGTTTGCCATTCCAGACCGAACGCGGGAGCGGATCATGGACAACTCCAATTCTGCGAAGATGCCGGACATTTGCAAAAATGCCTTGGTCATGGGATCAAGTTCGCCGGAACGGCAGTCAATGGTGATACTGCCGATGATCTCCAATCTCAACTTCTGCTTCTGGATGCGGTCAATGATCTCACAGAGCTGCTTTGTGCTTCTGGACAGTCTGGAAACCTCTGTGGTAATGATTGTGTCGCCGGGTCTGGCCTGTTCCAGCAGCAAGGACAACTGCTTTTTCTCGTCAGCGTCACCGTGTTCATACTCTACAAAAAGGCTCTCTGCGCCTGCTGCTTTCAATTCCCGCACTTGGCGGTCAATGTCCTGCTTGGTTTCGTTGGTAGAGCATCTTGCGTATCCGTGGTTCATTTGATCTGTCTCCCTTCTGGAATGCTCCACGGGCTTTGTATTGCCCGTGGAGCGTTTTTCTTATCAGCAGGATACGGAGAAGCGGCGGCTGCTGACGGGCTTTGTGAAGTCCTTGTAGAGGTCAGCATACAGACGCTTGAAGGCGGTGCTGTCAAAGCGGTTGGAGATCACATTGGTGAAGCGGACGATGTAAGCCCCGGCAACCAACTCTTCGGTGTTCTGCCGAACCATCTCTTCCTTGATGGCCTCCCGGATGGCGTCGGCCTTGGCCTTTGCCTTGGAAGCCAGCTCGTCGTAGTTGTTCATAGTCTCGATCATGGAAATCATTTCGTTCTTGCTCATTTTTCATTTCTCCTTTTCTTCGTTTGATCGGGTGGATTATAGAGGGAATATCCGATTCGTCCTCGGCCCGTCCGTCGCAGCCACCCGATTTCTCTTAACTGTCTATATAATACTACGAAATTCGTAATTTGTCAATACGTTTATCGTAATTTATTTTACGAAATTCAAAATATTTTTTCGCTATCCGTATTGACCAAATACGATATTCGTAGTATGATGTATTCGTAGAAAAAGGAGGGTTTCTATGATAAAGTTCAAGGTCAAGGTTATGCTTGCTATGCGGGACATGACGCAGAAAGAGCTCGCGGAGCGGACGGGCATTAGACCGCCCACAGTCTCTGCAATCTGCACTGGAGCCGTCAAACATCTGCCAGTGGAGGCATTGGATAAGATTTGTGAAGTTTTGGATTGCCAGCCCGCCGATCTCATGGAGTATGTGAAAGAGCCTGTCCAATAAAACAGTTGTTTACCTGAACGGCGGCGGAGGCTCCAAAAGAAGCAGAAAAAGCCCAAATTAGGTGCGAATTTTGTTCAAGGAATTACTGCCCCCATTTTATGGACATCCCCGGTCAATTTCGGGAAAAATATTTTTTCACTTGCCGTTTCAAATTTGGGGTGGGCTACGCTCCCGCTAAATGGTGGTTTTAATCCAGAAGACGGTGCTCATGTCCGCAAACGATAGAGCACCGTCTTCATTCAAAATTCCTGTGCAAGGATAGCAGTCTTTTTTCGAAGCCATTCTGCTGTTCGATCCATTTTCGCCAATACTCTGGAAATGTTTTTTTCATTGTCACCAGAAAGATCAATATGCTCATAACTGTTTATCACCGCCTGCTGGAACACTTCGTCATCTAAATAAGCCTCTAACTTTTCTGGGGATGTATAATCTGCAAGAATACAGTCCGAAACGCCATAATAGCTATACCAAACATTACCATGATCGTCTTTTTTGAAATAAGCCATAATTATTATTCCTTTCTTAACTTTCTATAATTATTATAACAAATATTTAATAAAAAATCAAAAAAGGACGTTTTTCCAATAAAATGTGATACTATTTTAGGATATTTACCGTTAAACGATAGAAAACGAAAAAAGGCGGAAGTCGCTCTTTTCAGAACGGCTTCCGCCTTGCTTTATTTCCAATCCTTGAATATATCGTCCAGAGCCTTGTCCATTGCGGCTTTCAGGCTCTTTTCCATGATCCTGAACAGCTCCGCTTCCAATACAGAGGATTGCTTTTTCTTCTTTCGCTTCTTCTCTTCTGCTGTCATTTCTTTACCTTCACCTCACTTGAAATATTGAGGTCAAGAGGCTCGGCAGTTTCTTCCTGTGCCATGTAGTAGTTCATCATGAACGAATCGTGTGCATCTTCCAGACGCCACGCGGTAAGGGTTCCGGCAGTCGGTTCACCCTCCAGAGAGTTCCGAAGCTGCTGCTTGTGTGCCTACATCATTTTCTAAACATCTAATTGAGAATAATTCATGAATCTGTCTCCTTGCTATTTTTTAGAGGATTTCCCTCATGTATATTTGAAAATTGCTCCATCTGGATTGATTTCTTTTGTAATTCTAAAATCTCGGACAGAGTAATTGCTTTTGCAATTTCGTTGATTTCGTATTTGAGTCCGCCGAACAGGGCGCACAGCAGCAGGTCCTGCCCGGCGAAGGGGGAGGCGGTGGAGACGTCCACCGGCAGCAGGTCCGTGATGACGAAGGAGGCGGCGGCGTACACGAACACCGCCCAGACGGAGTAAATGGTGAACACGGCGCCCTGCCGCTTCAGGCCGAAAAGGAACAGGGGGATGTTCAAAAGCAGAAGAAACAGAGACAGGGTGTATTCCTCCGGCGTGACCTGCCACAGCAGCATGGAGGTGCCGGAGATACCGCTGTCATACAGGTGGACCGGCGCCAGAAACATGGTGACGCCGACGGCGTTGACGGTGCCGGCCGCCAGCAGCAGCAAAAAGTTCAGAGGCCGCAGCCGGGACAGGACGGCGGGAAGAGAAGCTCGTTGTTTCATAGGACCCTCACTTTCCGAAAAATGAAATAATACATCATGATACCACAGCGGAAAGAGAGAATCCCGTTTGTTTCTTGTTAAGAAACTCGCGTATAAAAAAGCCGGGACGCCTTGGAGCGTCCCGGCGGGGAAACCGGAAAGGGAACTTAGTCCTTGCACAGGCCGGCGGTGATGATGGCCATGGAGTAGACCTCCTGGGCGTTGCAGCCGCGGGAGAGGTCGTTGATGGGGGCGTTCAGACCCTGCAGGATGGGGCCGTAAGCGTCAAAGGAGCCCATGCGCTGGCAGATCTTGTAGCCGATGTTGCCGGCGTTGATGTCGGGGAAGATGAAGGTGTTGGCATGGCCGGCCACCTTGGAGTCGGGGCACTTGGTGCGGGCCACGGTGGGGGACACGGCGGCGTCGAACTGCAGCTCGCCCTCCATGGCCAGGTCGGGATAAGCGGCGTGGGCCTTCTCGAAGGCGTGACGCATCTTGTCCACGTCCTCGCCCTTGCCGGAGCCCAGGGTGGAGTAGCTCAAGAAAGCGATCTTGGGGTCGATGCCGAAGGTGCGGGCGGTCTCAGAGGTCTCGTAAGCGATCTCCACCAGCTCGTCCTCGGTGGGCTTGATGTTGATGGCGCAGTCGCCCATGGCCAGGACCTCGCGGTCGCCGGTGGCGGAGGGACGGACCAGAATGAAGCAGGAGGAGACGATCTTGCTGCCGGGCTTGGTCTTGATCAGCTGCAGGGCGGGACGAACGGTATCGGCGGTGGAGTAGGTGGCGCCGCCCAGCAGAGCGTCGGCGTAGCCCATCTTCACCAGCATGGTGCCGAAGTAGTTGGCCTGGCCCAGGGTGGCGCGGCACTGCTCGACGGTCATCTTGCCTTTGCGCAGTTCCACCATGGTCTCCACCATCTTGTCCATCTCGTCGAAGTTGGCGGGGTCAATGATGATGGCGCCGCGGATGTTGAAGCCGGCTTCCTCGGCGGCCTTCTGGATCTCGTCCTCGTTGCCCACCAGAACGGGGGTCAAGAAGGTGCCGGACAGCAGGCGGGCGGAAGCCTCCAGAATGCGGGGATCGGTGCCCTCGGTGAACACGATCTTGCGGGGATGGGCCTTCAGCTTTTTGATGAGAAACTCAAACATTTTCATTTCCTCCACAATTATACATGTTGGGGTAACATTTCATACCAAGTTCATTATACACGACTGGCATGCAGGGTCAATTGGAAAATGGGAGCATGACGCCGAAAATTTACGAAATATTCACCTTTCCTTCTGGCAAATGTGCAAAACTGACAAGACACGTTCCAGATGCTGTGGCGGGGAAAGTGTCGCCTGCACCATACATAGATGCGTGTTTTGCCCGCCGGGGGCTTGACGAATACAGAAAAACAGGGTATCATGAAACGGTAACAAATTGTTACTTTTTCGGAAACGACCTGTTTAGGGAGAGTATATGAGCAATCGACAGAAAAAGACCGGCGCCCAGCGGCAGAATGACCGCGGCGGGCGGCGGCTGACAAATGAACAGCAGGCGGCCCGTGCCTCCCGGGAGGAGGGGCGGACAAAGGCCGCCGCCGCGGTCCTGCCGGAGGAAACGCCCCGGGAGACCGCGCCCCGGCGGAAGAAGCACCGCCCGGAAGGCGGCACCGCCACCGTGCGGGAGACGGCGGCCCGTCTTTGGCAGGCTGTCCGGCAGAAGGCCCAGCGGGCCCGCCGCCGCTGGCGGCACATCGTCCGGGAGAAGCGGGCCAGCAACTTCCCGGAGTCTGAGCGGGCGCCCATCCAGCTGCTGCTGTTTGCCTGGAGCATGCTACCCATGGTGGGCAGCCTCCTGCGGGAGGCCACCTGGGGACGGCGCAAGCGGGCCATCCACCACGTGAGCCACATGCGTGCCTGGAGCGAGCACCACCGCATCCACCCGGCGGCGTTCCTGGGGGTGGCCAGCGGTCTGGCGGCCATCGCGCTGTTTTGCTCCTTCTACACGGTGGGCACCACCGTGACCTACGACGGCGAGACCATCGCCGCCGTCAGCTCCCGGTCCGCCGTGGAGGAGGCCTGCTCCAATCTGGAAAAGGTGACCACCCGGACCCTGGGCACCACCTACTCCATCGACGATTCCCTGATCCAGTATTCCTCCGGCCTCATGCGCCGCCAGGACGTGGTGGACGGGGATACCTTTGAGGAGGACCTGTCCCAGGAGATCGGCCTGGTGACCCGGGCCTACTGCCTGTACGTGGACGGGGAGCGCATCGGCGCCACGCCCTACGAGGGCGCCCTGGAGGAGCTGCTGGAGCAGCTCAAGAGCGCCGCCACCAACGCCGACACCATTTCCTGCGCGTTCAAGGAGAAGGTGGAGGTCAAGGAGGAGTACGTCCCCACGGAGCAGATCATGAACCTGGGGTATCTGGCGGAAACGCTGTACAGCACCAAAACCGCCGAGGTTACCTACGAGGTGAAAAAGGGCGACACCTGGTCCCAGATCGCCAACAGCAACGGGCTGACCTCCGCGGAGCTGCTGGCTCTGAACCCCGGCTATAACATTGACAAGCTGCAGATCGGCGAAGTGCTGACCCTGTCCGCCTCCGTGCCCTATCTGACCATGACCGTGGTCCAGCGGGAGCGC
This sequence comes from Dysosmobacter sp. Sow4_B12, assembly GCF_052116665.1. Classification (NCBI taxonomy): domain Bacteria; kingdom Bacillati; phylum Bacillota; class Clostridia; order Eubacteriales; family Oscillospiraceae; genus Dysosmobacter; species Dysosmobacter sp. Sow4_B12. The sequence continues at coordinate 60,291 of NZ_JBQKKR010000004.1, forward strand.
TATATCGACGACGTTCCCTTCAAGATCGAGTATACGGACTCCGCCAACCTGTACAAGGGCGATTACAAGGTCACCTCTCCTGGCGAATACGGCGCCGCCGACGTGGTGGCAAACGTCACCTATGTCAACGGAGAGGAGACAGAGCGCACCGTGCTGTCCTCTGTGACGCTGAAGGAGCCTGTGACAGAGCAGCGTCTCCAGGGCACCAAGGAGCGGCCCACCTGGCTGCCCACCGGCACTTTCCGCTGGCCGGTCACCGGCCGCATCACCTCCCGATTCGGCGGGCGGAAGTCCCCCGGCGGCATCGGCTCCACCAACCACAAGGGTATCGACATCGCGGCGCCCCGGGGCACGCCGGTCTATGCCGCCGACGGCGGCACCGTCACCTACGCCGGCTGGATGAGCGGCTACGGCTATCTGGTCCGCATCAGCCACGGCAACGGCTACGAGACCTACTACGGCCACAACAGCAGCCTCACCGTTTCGGTGGGCCAGCATGTGTACAAGGGCCAGCAGATCGCCCGGGTGGGCTCCACCGGAAACTCCACCGGCAACCACTGCCATTTTGAGGTCCGCTATAACGGCGTGGCCAAGAACCCCTTGAACTATCTGCCGTGATCAATCTGCAAAAAACGCCTCCCCGCTCAGCGGGGAGGCGTTTTTTTACCGCGTTCAGCAGGGAGGCGGGGCGCAGGTGGCCCGCTCCACCAGGGTGGGGGTGATGAGCTTGCCGGTGTACTCATCGCGGCTGTCGCTGTCGATCAGCTCCAGCAGCAGCCGCACCGCCGCCCGGGCCAGCAGCGGCGTATTCTGAGACAGGGTGCTCAAGCGGATATTGGGCAGGGCGGCGTATTCGATGTTATCGAAGCCCAGAATGGACAGCCGCTCCGGAATAGCGATGCCACTCTCGTCCGCCGCCTGGATGGCGCCCAGGGCCACCGCGTCGGAGGCGGCGAACAGCGCCGTCTGGGACAGGGGGGCGGCGAAGAGCCGCCGGGCCATCTGGTAGCCGCTGGAAATGGCGGAGGAGGGGCCGGTATTTTCCACGGTGGTCACCGTCATTCCAAGCTCCCGGGCGGCGGCCAAAAAGCCGGCGTGGCGCAGGGTGTGGGTGACGCTGCCGGACCGCAGGCCCAAATACGCCACGTCCCGGTGGCCCAGACGGTGGAGATACTCCGCCGCCATGCGGCCGCCCACGAAGTTGTCGGTGCTGACGGAGTTGACCCGGACGCCGGAGGCCTCCGGTACGCAGGAGCCCAGCAGCACGGTGGGCAGAATGTCCCGGCAGCGGCGCAGCAGATAGCGGGCTTGGTCGCTGGCGCTGCTGAGGAGGATGCCGTCCACCTGCTGGCCGATGAGAAAGTCGATGAGCTCCTCGATCCGCCCGTCGCCGGGGCGCCCGCTGCACAGCATCACCTGGTAGCCCAGCTCCCGGGCATAGGTCTCGATGTTAAAAGAGAGCGTGGCGTGAAAGGGATTGGCGATGTCCGGCAGGATGAGGCCCAGCACGTTGGTGCGGCTGGAGATCAAGCTGCGGGCCAGCAGGTTGGTCCGGTAGCCCTGCTCCCGGCAGATGCGGAGGATGCGCTCCCGGGTCTCCGGGCTGATCTCCGGACCGTGGTTGAGGGCCCGGGACACCGTGGTGACGGAGACGCCGGACAATCGGGCGATGTCCTTGATGGTGACACGCTGCATGAGACTCCTCCTAACTGCGCAGCGGCATTATTTTCGGTAACGTTTGCAAAAATGGGAAAAACACAGGGCGCGCAGGTGAAATGCCGGGGGAAGCCGGGGGATTTGCCCGGCGCACCGGCGAAAAACCGGGACGCTTTTGAACAAAATGGAAAAAACACAGGGAAATTACCGGAATTTTTTTGTATTTCCGCCTTCTTTGTTTGCTCCATTATAGCAAACCCCAAGGACAGAAGATACTATGCAAAACGCACAAAAAAGGAAAAGGGACATACATGAAAATGTGGAAAATGCGGAAGTTCTATTGACAAGTTCCGTATTCCAATGGTAATGTATCACCATGAGGACGGAAACGTTTGCGTAAAGTCCGCCGAATGCGGCGGTAAGATCTAGGAAAGAGAGGGTACCTGCACGCGATGAAACCGAATGAGCAAAATTACTCCAAGTCCCGGCGGCTGAAAAATCAGGTCACGGCAGTGGTGACGAATCCGTACAATGTGATCGTGCTGATCGCCATTGTCCTGCTGATCTATCTGATTATCCTTCCGCTGGTGGACATGCTGTCCACCACCTTCCTGCTGTCTCAGCGGGACCTGCGCAATGTGCCCGGCGGTGTGGCCGGCGAATTCACCTTCTATTACTGGCAGCGGCTGCTGGCCAGCGAACTGAGCTGGAACCTGCTGCTCAAGCCCCTGCTGAACTCCCTGACCATCGGCGTGGGCGTATCCGTGTGCGCCATCGCCCTGGGTTCCTGCCTTGCGTGGCTCATGGTTCGCAGCGACCTGCCCTTCAAGCCCTTCTTCTCCCTGGCGGTCATCATTCCCTACATGATCCCCTCCTGGGTGAAGTCCCAGGCCTGGCTGAGCATGTTCAAGACCCCCCGGGTGGGCGGCTCGCCCGGATTTGTGGCGTCCCTCATGACGAGCATGGGCATGAGCAATGAGGCCATCGAGACCATCCTCTCTCCCATCGCCTATGGCCGCATCGCCATCATCATCGTGCTGACGCTCCACTATTACGCCTATACATACCTGTTGGTCTCCGCGGCGCTGAACTCCGTCAACTCCGAGCTGGAGGAGATGGGCGAGATCCAGGGCGCCAGCAAGACTCTCATCCTGCGCAAGATCACCCTGCCCCTGGTGCTGCCCGCCATGCTGTCCGCCGTTATCCTGACCTTCTCCAAGGCCATCGGCACCTTCGGCACCATCAATTACCTGGGCTCTCCCGTGCAGTTCCGCACCCTGTCCAGCGAGCTGTACTCCAACTCCAAGTCCCAGAACACCCAGACGGCCTTCGCCATGGCCATTTTGATGATCTGCATCGCGGCACTGTCCGTGTTCATCAACCAAAAGCTCATCGGTACCCGCAAGTCCTACGCCACCGTGGGCGGCAAGGGCGGCCGGTCCACGCCCATCGGCCTGGGCGGCTGGAAGCCCATCGTGACCATCATCCTGTTCATTTTCTTCCTGGTGGGCATCATCATGCCGGTGGTCATCCTGATCGTTGAGAGCTGCATGCTCAAGGAGGGCACCTACTCCCTGTCCAACTTCACCCTGTACTACTGGATCGGCGAGGGAGATCCCAACATCATGGAGGGCGTGCCGGGCATCTTCAAGAACAGCAACTTCAAGCTGGCTCTAGTGAACTCCCTGAAGCTGACCTTCGTCAACGGCGTGTTCGGCACCATCTTCGGCCAGATGCTTGGCTATATCTGCGCCAAGGGCCGCGGCAAGTTCCACGGCCGGCTGGTGGAGCAGCTGGTGTTCATCCCCTACTTGATCCCCTCTGTGGCCTTCGGCGGCATTTACCTGAGTATGTTCTCCAAGCCCCAGACCCTGTTCGGCGTGGAGCTGATCCCCGCCCTGTACGGCACCTTCGCCCTGCTGACGCTGACCTCTGTGGTCAAGCACCTGCCCTTCGCCTCCCGCGCCGGAACCTCCAACATGCTGCAGATCAGCGGCGAGCTGGAGGAGGCCGCCACCATCGAGGGCGCCGGCTTCTTCAAGCGCTTTGTGAAGATCGTGTTCCCCCTGTCCAAGGGCGGCTTCATCTCCGGCTTTATGCTGATCTTCGTCTCCATTATGAAGGAACTGGATCTGATCATTCTGATCATGACCCCGTCCACCACCACGCTGCCGTATCTGGCCTTCCAGTATCAAAACCAGAACTGCCCCCAGGCATCCAACTGCGTGGCCATTGTGATGTTCTCCATCGTGTTCCTGGTGTACGCGCTGGCGAATATCTTCGGAGACGCCGACCTCGCCAAGAGCATGGCGGGCTGAGACATATAGAGAGGAGACGAAATCATGAGCAAGATCGAACTGACTCATATTGATAAATTTTACGGCAAAAACCATGTCCTGAAGGACCTGAACCTCACCATCGAGGACGGAGACTTCATGACGCTGCTGGGTCCCTCCGGCTGCGGCAAGACCACCACGCTGCGTGTGGTGTCCGGCCTGGAAAAGCCCCAGAGCGGCTTTATCCACATGGACGGCAAGGAGATCGTCAACGCCGCCGAGGCCTACTTTGCGCCTCCCAGCAAGCGCAATCTGAACCTGGTGTTCCAGTCCTACGCCCTGTGGCCCCACATGACCGTGTTTGACAACGTGGCCTTCGGTCTGAAGATCCGCAAGGAGGCCAGCGATGTCATCGCCAAGAAGGTGGCCAGCGCCCTGGAGCGGATGCAGATCGGCGAATACGCCAAGCGCTACCCCACCGAGCTTTCCGGCGGCCAGCAGCAGCGCGTCGCCATCGCCCGCGCCATCGTGTCCGAGCCCCGGCTGCTGCTGCTGGATGAGCCCCTTTCCAACCTGGACGCCAAGCTCCGGGTGGATATGCGGGCGGAGCTGAAGCGGCTGCACCACGAGACCGGCACCACCATCATCTACGTGACCCACGACCAGGTGGAGGCCTTGACCATGTCCACCAAGATCGCCCTGTTCCGCAAGGGCGAGCTGGTGCAGGTGGCGCCGCCCCTGGAGCTGTACGACAACCCGGTGAACCTGTACACCGCGGACTTCATCGGCAACCCCAGCATCAACTTCGTCAAGGGCACCGCCCAGCTGGATGCCGCCGGCATGACCACCGACAGCCCCGTGGGCCAGCTGATCTTCCAGCGGGCGCACATGACGTCCAACGCCCCCGAGAGCGGCAAGGCCGACATCATTCTGGGCATCCGCCCCGAACAGCTGACCATCAGCCGGGAAAAGGACGACGCCCACTGGGCGGAGGGCAATGTGTACTCCGGCATGCCCGCCGGCTCCGAGACGCTGGTCAGCGTCCGGGTGGGCAGTGCCACGCTGACGGTGAAGGAGCTGGGCTCCACCCACTACGCCAGCGACGAAAAGGTCTACCTGGGCTTCAATCCCGACAAGATCAACGTCTTTGACGCCGCCACTGAAAACCTCATCAAATACTGCGTGTAAAGAGTGCCTCCGCGGCGGATGCCGCATGAAATACGATTTGGAAAGAAGAACAAGGAGGAAAAGAAAATGTTGAAGCACAAGAAGTTCCTGGCTATGCTGCTGACGCTGGCAATGGTCCTCAGCCTGGCAGCCTGTGGCGGCAAGAAGGAAACTCCTGCCGAGACCCCCGCTGAGACCCCCGCCGAAGCGCCCGCCGAGTCCGAGCTGACCGAATGGGAGAAGACCTCCGGCATCTACAACACCGACGAGACCGACGAGGAGCTGTATCAGAAGGCTCTGGAAGAGGGCGCCACCGTGACCCTGTATTCCATCTCCTCCCGCTGCAGCAAGGTCGCTGACGCGTTCATGGCCAAGTATCCCGGCCTGGAGTGCGTGCCCTTCGACATCTCCACCAACGAGCTGCTGGAGAAGGTCACCCGCGAGTATGAGGCCGGCCAGCACGTGGCTGATGTGGTCCACATCAAGGACCAGGACGGCTCCATGTGGAAAGAGTACGTGGCCAACAAGGTGTTCTACAACTATCAGCCCGCTGATATCTTCGAGCACATCGATCCTTCCTACACCGCTACCGCCACCCCCATGTACATCGAGCTGACCCAGCTGTTCTACAACACCGAGGCCTATCCCGACGGCTCTCCCATCACCAACATCTGGCAGCTGACCGAGCCCCAGTGGAAGGGCAAGATCACCATGCAGAATCCTCTGGACAACCTGTCCTGGGGCTCCTGGATCACCGGCTTCTGTGTGGGCGAAGAGCCTGAGAAGCTGGCCGCTGCCTACAAGGAGCTGTACGGTGAGGACCTGGTCCTGTCCGATGGCTGCGAGAACGCCGGCTATGAGTTCCTCAAGCGCCTGCACGACAACGAGCCTGTCTACTGCGCTTCCTCTGACGAAAGTGCCGAGGCTGTCGGCGCCCCCGGCCAGAGCGATCCCCCCGTGGGCTTCAGCGCCTCCTCCAAGCTGCGCAAGGCTGAGGAGAACGGCTGGGTGCTGAGCTCCGTGAACCTGTATCCCAACACCGGCATCCCCGCCATCAACACCCTGTACATCGTGGAAGGCTGCGAGCATCCCGCCGCCGCCAAGCTGCTGGTCCGCTTCATGATGGGCGGCATCGACGGCGATACCTCCGGCTACAAGCCCTTCAACACCCTGGGCGGCTGGCCTGTCCGTGACGACATTGAGCCTGCCGAGGGCTCCACTCCCTTCGCTGAGATGAACGTGGCCCACTTCGACGCCGAGGAGATCTACTACGAGTACAACACGGTCCGCGACTTCTGGCAGAAGCTGGGCTGATCCCCGGAGCTGCTGAAACGGCACTGCATAGTTCTGCAAGCGGCGGGCGGCTGTCCGCCCGCCGCTTCTTTTTCGTGAAGAGCCGCGGCCTGCCGCGGAAAAGAGAGGCCCAATGAGTTTTTTTATCGATCAGAATAACCGCAGAAAAAGTCCCATCGCCCTGGCCGCCGTAGGCGCGGCCCTGCTGTATCTGGCGGTGTTCGGCATCATGTACGCCCTGCTGACGGAGCCGCTTTACCACGCGGTGCGCCTGGAGAGCACGGCGGCCACCACCGCCGTTCATGCCATTCTCATCGCCCTGGCGGGCACCGCTGTGTGCTGCCTGCTGTTTTTCCTGCCGGACAAACGGGTGGCGCCTTACGGCTTCGCCGGTCTGGCGGTTGTATTTGCCATGTTCTGCGCCGCAGCGCTCATGCTGGATGAACCGGCACGGGGAAATATGCTGCGGCTTATCGCCATGTTCGGCCTGGCCCCCGTTTTGGTGGGCAATGCCGCCGCCTGGCCCATTTACTTGAAAATGAAGCGCGCCAATCCCGCGCTGAACCATAGAAAGACCATCCAGGAGGAGCTGCGGGAGGCCGCGGAAAAGGAAGCGGCAAAAAAGCCAGCCCGCCAGGAGCCTCCCGCGCCGCAGCCTCCTGCCCAGCCGGAGGTGACACCGGAGGAGGCCCTGTTCGGCCCCGAGGCCGCGCCGGGAACGCCGCCGGCATTCCGCTCCGCCCAGGAGGAGGCCATGCTGCTTTACGAAGACGATGAAGAAGAGAGTGACGATTAAAGACGTGGCCGCCTTGGCGGGCGTCAGCTTTGCCACCGTTTCCCGTGCTTTGGACGACCGTCCCGAGATCAGCCGGGAGACCAAGGAGAAGGTGCGCTCCGCCTGCGTGCAGCTGGGCTATGTGCCCAATGCGGCGGCCCGGGGGCTGACCGGCCAGTCCACCCACACCATCGGCGTCATCGTGCCGGACATCTCCAACCCTTACTATTCCGGCATGGCCACCGCCATCGAGCAGCAGGCGGCGGAGCGGGGATACCGGGTGCTGCTGAGCAATTCCATGCGCATCCAAGAGCAGGAGCTCAAGGGCATTGACGGCTTTTTGTCCCGCCAGATCGACGGCGTGCTCATCTCCGCCCTGTCCCCGGCGTCCCAGGCCCTCCACAAAGAGCGCTTGGGAAACCTGCCGTGCGTGTATATGGGCGTGAACCACGGCGACGCGTGCAGCTATGTCATGGCGGACAACGAGGTGGGCGCCTATGAGGCCACCCGCTATCTGGTGGAGCTGGGCCACCGGGATATTTTGTTCTTTGGGGGCCGCACCACCTCCCGCACCCGGGAGCTGCGCGTCCGGGGGTTCCGCCAAGCGTTGTCAGAGGCGGGGCTGGAGGGACGGGACCTGCCGGCGCCCGCGGATGTGGGCCTCATGCGGAACTGGAGCTATGAGACTGCTTTGTACTTGTTCCGCCAGGGGGGACCCCTGCCGGAGGCTATCTTCGCCTTTTCCGACGTCACCGCCTTGAAGATCATGGAGGCGGCGGAGGAGTGCGGCGTTTCCATTCCCAGGGACATCTCCCTGGTGGGCTACGATAACATTTCCTTTGCCGCCCTGCCCCGCATCCACCTGACCACCGTGTCCCAGAAAAAGTACCAGCTGGGCCGCATCGCCGTGGACAGGCTAGTGGAGCAGATCGAGGGAAAGCGGGAACAGACCGTGGACCTGATCCAGCCGGAGCTGATGGTCCGCTCCACCTGCATGGACCCCCGCCTGCGGCGGCACAGCAACATAAAGGAGGCACATGCATGAACGGAATCCCCAATGAAGAGCGGCAGCGGTTGGGCGCCCTGCTGGACCACGCTTCTCAGGCGGAGGTCATGGCCCAGATCGGGCAGTTTTCCCAGGCGGAGGTCCACAATCTGGCGGACCCGCCGGCGGAAAAGCCGGCGGAGATCGGGACGCTGGTATTCAACATGGAACGGGGCGTCTGCCTGGAGGAGCTGGGCGATTTCCTGGAGAGCTGCCCGGCGGTAAAGCCCTTTGACGTGATCCTGGCCAACGAGCTGGACGACGGCTGCGTCCGCTCCGGCTGCCGGGACACCACCCGGCTCCTGGCGGAGCGGCTGGGCATGAATTACGTGTTTGGCCTGGAATTTATCGAGCTGGTGAACGGGGAGGACCCCAAGGGCTTCCACGGCAACGCCATCTTCTCCCGCTGGCCCATCACCCGGGCCAAGGTGCTCCGCCTGCCGGAGCAGTACAACTGGTATTTTGACCGCCAGCGCCGCATCGGCGGCCGCCTGGCCATCCTGGCGGAGCTGGACGTGGCGGGCACGCCGGTGGGCGTGGCCACCATCCATCTGGAAAACCGCACCCACGGCCCCGGCCGCCAGGCGCAGCTTGACACGGTCCTGGCCGCGGCGGAGGAGATGTTCCCCGGCATGCCGGTGATCCTGGGCGGAGATTTGAACACCAACACCTTCGACGGCCGGGACAAGGACGCCATTCAAGAGATTGCCGGCGACGCGGGGCTGCAGCGCCGCTGCCTGGAGGATGTGGCCCGGTGGGAGGGCTGCCTGGGGGCGGCGGAGGCTGCCGGATACCGGGCGGTTCCGGACCATCCCGTTGCCACCCGCCGCAAGCCCCTGCCGGGAGGGGGGCACCTGGACCTGCGGCTGGATTGGCTGCTGGTGCGGGGTGCCCAGGTGCGGGAGAGCCGCACCATTTCCACCCGCACGGAGGATTGTGGCTTTGCACCTCCCGATTCCGCTCTGGCACGGTTTACCGGCCAGGAGCTGTCCGACCACAACGCGGTTTGGGCGTCCTGCGCCCTTTCAAAATAAATCATTGAGGAGGCATATCCATGCTGACGACCGTATTATTTGACATGGGCGGAACCCTGGAGGACATCTGGAACAACAAGGAGACCCAGGCGGAGGTCATGGTGAAGCTGCAGGAGACACTGCGCGCCCATGGCCTGGAGCCCGGCTGCGGGCCGGAGGAATTTGACCGCCGGGTCATGGCGGGCCTCAAGGCCTATAAAAACTGGAGCGAGCCCGCCATGCGGGAGCTGAAGCCGGAGGAGATCTGGCCGGATTACTATTTGAAGGAGTTCGGCTTTGACCGGGCGAAGCTGGAGGCCATCGCCGAGGAGCTGGCCAACCTGTGGGAGGTCACGTATTATCACCGGGAGCTGCGTCCCGGCGTGGAGGAGATGCTGCAGGCGCTGCAGCAGCGGGGCTACCACCTGGGCGTTATTTCCAACAACGCCTCGCTGTACAATGTGTTCAATGTGCTGGAGGATTACGGCATCCGCAAATACATGGAGGATGTGACGGTGTCCAGCGTCACCGGCTACCGCAAGCCCCACGGGGAGCTGTTCCGCATCTCCATGCGCCAGATGCAGGTGGAGCCGGCGGAGTGCGTCTACGTGGGCGACACGGTCTCCCGGGATATTATCGGCTCCAAGCGGGCGGGCTTTGCCAAGGCGGTGCAGATCGGCTCCTACCTCTCCGCAGAGAAGGACGCCGGCGTGGCCGCCGACGCGGAAAAGCCGGACCTGGTGGTCAGCGACATCCGGGACATCGTTCCCTGGCTGGACGAGATCAACCCCGAAATGGCGCTGAAGTAAATAAACAAAAAGCGGGCGCCTTGCGCCCGCTTTTTTACGTTTGTCCTCCGTCCACCCGCCGGGCGATGTAAGGCTCCACCTGGTCAAAGGGGATATCCAGCGCCACGGAGAGCTCGCCGTATAACAGCCGCTCCGCCTGCTTCATGAACCGCTCGTCCACCATGCCCAGCCGCCGCTTCTGGGCCTCCGCCTGCCGGCGCTTGGCGTAAATGGACATCATCAGCTCCACGAGGTCCCGGCAGTCGTGGGAGCGGACAGCCGACTGATAGTGCTGGGCCAGGGCCTGGAGGGTGGGCCCGTGGTAAGCCTCCGCCCGGATGGAGGGGATCAGGTCGATGAGGGCTTCGGCCTCCTCCCGGGAGATCACCGGCCGCATGGGAACTTTCGCATTGTCCACCGGCGTGTAGATCACGCCGTCCTGCTGCAAGGGCTTGAGAAGATAAAACCGCCTGTTCCGGTCCGCTCCGATGCCGCCGGGACAGGTGATCTCCTCCACGCGGCAGACGCCGGTGGCTCCGTATACCACCAAATCTCCTGGTTGAAACATCTGGCTTCCCCCTTCAAAAAATCTTCCGAAAAGAAAAAACGGGCGGTCCGGCAACTGGACTTACGTCTGCCGGGACCGCACGCTGCATACATAGTTTACCATGTTTTGGGGGACAAATGTAAGAAAAACTTCCTAAAAAAATCCGCGGGAGCCGGAGCGGGGGAAAATCTGTATGCAAAAAATACAAAAATACCCAAGGGAAAACGGCGGTTTTCCGGGATCTCGCGGGATATGGCTCCGCGGCGCCGGACACGCTTGACGGCGGACGCCGCGGGCCTTATAATGGACAACAATCAAGAAACGGAGCAAGGGCGCTCGCTGTGAGCGGCCTTGCTCCGTTTCCTTTTTTCGCAGGGGCGGCGCTGGGTTCCCGCCCCCGGGGAATTCGAAAAGGGAGGACCTTTATGGATATTTGATTTGCAAAGCGCACGGAGCAGATGAACTCCTCCGTGGTCCGGGAGACGCTGAAGCTGACCTCCCGGCCGGACATCATCTCCTTTGCCGGCGGCATGCCGGCGCCGGAGGTGTTCCCGGTGGAGGCCATGCGGGCAGCATCGGACAAGGTGCTGACCGCGGCGGGCCCCATGGCCCTGCAGTACGGCCCCTCCGACGGCTACCGCCCCCTGCAGGAGAAGATCGCCGCCCGCCACCGCCGGGAGGGCATGGCCTGCCGGCCGGAGGATATCTTGATGATCAACGGCTCCCAGCAGGGCCTGGACCTGGCGGGCAAGCTGTTCTTAGACCCCGGGGACCTGGTGGTGTGCGAAAACCCCACCTACACGGCGGCACTTTCCACCTTCCGGTCCTACGAGTGCGGCTTTTTGCCCATTGACACCGATGACGACGGCATGATTCTGGAGGATCTGGAGAGGAAACTGGCGGCCAATCCCAGGGCCAAGCTCATCTATGTCATCCCCACATTCCAGAACCCCACCGGGCGCACCTGGTCCCTGGAGCGGCGGAAGGGCCTGCTGGCCCTGGCGGAACAGTACCACCTGCCTGTTCTGGAGGACAACCCCTACGGCGAGCTGCGCTTTGAGGGAACGGACATCCCCACCCTGCGGTCCATGGACACCCATGGAAACGTGGTGTACATGGGCTCCTTTTCCAAGATCCTCAGCCCCGGCATCCGCCTGGGCTGGCTGGTGGCCGCTCCGGAGATGCTGGGTATGTTTGAAACCGCCAAGCAGGGGTCCGACCTGCAGGCCAGCACCTACAGCCAGATGATGGTGGACACCTATCTGGCGGATAACGACCTGGACACCGACATCCGCGCCCTCAACGCCCTGTACCGCTCCCGGCGGGACTTGATGCTGTCCGTCATGGAGGAGACGTTCCCGAAGGGCTCCCGCTGGACCCACCCCAACGGCGGGCTGTTCCTTTGGGTCACGCTGCCGGAGGGAGTGGATACCGCCGCCATCATGCCCCGGGTGGTGGAGCGGAAGGTGGCCTACATCCCCGGCCAGACCTTTTTCGCCGACGGCGATGTCACCAACACCCTGCGGCTGAACTTCTCCAACGCCAACGAGGCGCACATCGTGGAGGGTATCTGCCGCCTGGGCCGGGTGCTGCGGGAGCAGCTGTGAAGAGAGAACAAAAGGGAGCCGCGGCAGACGCCGCGGCTCCCTTTGCGCGTGAAATTATTCCGCCTTGGGCTCTTCGCTTTCAAACACGGCCTTGGCGCTGGCGGCCAGGCCCGCCAGCCCCTGCAACTCGCTGGGGATGATGATCTTGGTGGCCTTGCCGTCCGCCACCTTTTCCATAGCCTCCAGGGCCTTCAGCTTCACCACCTGGTCGTTAGGGGCGGCCTCGTTCAAAAGCTTCAGCGAGTCGGCCATGGCCTTCTGCACCTGCATGATGGCCTGGGCCTCGGCCTCGGCGGCCATGATGCGGGCCTCCTTTTCGCCCTGGGCCTTCAAAATGGCGGCCTGCTTCTCGGCGTCCGCCCGCAAAATGGCGGACTGCTTCTCGCCCTCGGCCACCAGGATCTGGGACTGCTTGGTGCCCTCCGCCTGGAGAATGGACTCCCGGCGCTCCCGCTCCGCCTTCATCTGCTTTTCCATGGCGTTCTGGATCTCCTTGGGCGGGATGATGTTCTTCAGCTCCACCCGGTTGACCTTGATGCCCCAGGGGTCTGTGGCCTCGTCCAGAATGGCCCGCATCCGGGAGTTGATGATGTCCCGGCTGGTGAGGGACTGGTCCAGCTCCATGTCGCCGATGATGTTCCGCAGGGTGGTGGCCGTCAGGTTCTCAATGGCGTTCATGGGGTGCTCCACACCGTAGGTGTACAGCTTGGGGTCTGTGATCTGAAAGTAGATGACCGTGTCGATCTGCATGGTGACATTGTCCTTGGTGATGACGGGCTGGGGAGCGAAATCCGCCACCTGCTCCTTGAGGGACACCTTTTTGGCGATGCGCTCAATAAAGGGCACCTTGATGTGCAGGCCCACGTTCCAAACGGCCCGGAACGCACCCAGGCGTTCCACCACATAGGCCCGGGACTGCTGGACGATGACGATGTTGCTGATGATGACCACCAGCAGCAGGACCACCAGAATGGCAGGGACGATCCAACCGAAGTTCATGATGCTACCTCCGCTTTTTCTTCAATTTTTTCCACAAAGAGCTTGACGCCCTCCATGCGCAGGACCTTCACCGTGGCCCCCGGGGGAATAACGCTGCCGTCTGCGCTGCGGGCTGTCCACGTCTTGCCGTCCACATAGACGGCGCCGGTGGAAGCGGCGTTGTCCACGGCCTCCGTGACCCGGCCGGCCTGGCCCAGGGCCCGGTCCGCGTTGGTGGCCACGGTGCCGTCTTTGCTGAACCGGCGCACCAGAGGCCGGGTGGCCGCCAGGGCCGCCGCCGACACGGCCAAAAACAGCGCCACCTGGACGCCTGTCCCGGCGCCCAAAAGCGCCCCGGCCAGAGCCGCCGCAGCGCCGGCCACGAACCAGATGGACACCAGTCCGGCGGTCAGGGCCTCCACGATGCCGAACAGCACCGCCGCGCCCAGCCAGAGCCAACTCATCAGATCCATACTTCCTCCTATCCGCTTTGCCGATCTGTATAAACTCATCATAGCATGCCCGGACCGGGAAAAGCATTTCATTTTGGTTACAAACCGCAGGAGAAAAATGCCGCATTGCGTATCCTAACGTTTTCTGATATACTGGTCCCGGAAAACGACTGGAAACAAAGGAGGTGCGGGCCATGACACTGACGGTGCCCTGCCTGTTCGGGCTGGAAGCCCTGGTGGCGGATGAGATGAAGCGCCTGCAATTGAAGGACGTTCGGGCGGAAAACGGCCGGGTCCACTGCGAGGGGACCTTGACGGACATCGCCCGGTTGAATCTAAACCTGCGCTGCGGCGCCCGGGTGCTGATGGAGCTGGGCTCCTTCCAGGCGCCGGATTTTGAGGCGCTGTTCCAGGGTGTACTGGCCCTGCCGTGGGAGGATTATATTCCCCGGGACGGAGAATTTCCCGTGAAGGGCTACTCCCTCAACTCCGCCCTCCACTCCGTCCCCGCCTGTCAGGCCATTGTGAAAAAGGCCGCCGCCAAGCGGCTGGGGAACGCCTACGGCTGCGAGACCCTGCCGGAGACCGGCAGCCGCTATCAGATCCAGTTCGCCATCATCAAGGACACCGCCACGCTGTACCTGGACACCTCCGGCGAGGGCCTGTACAAGCGGGGCTACCGGGCCCAGAATATGGGTGCCCCCCTGCGGGAGACGTTGGCGGCGGCGCTGGTGACCCTCTCCCGCTACCGGGGCAGGGACCCCTTCTGTGACCCCTTCTGCGGCAGCGGCACCATCCCCATCGAGGCGGCCCTCATCGCCAAGAACCGGGCCCCGGGCCTGGACCGGAGCTTCGCCGCCCAGAAGTGGAAGAATATGGATTCCAAGCTGTGGCTGGACGCCGCCGACGAGGCCATGGACAAGGAGTTCCACGGCACCTACGACATCTGGGGCGGCGACATCGACCCCAAGGCCGTGGAGCTGGCGAGGCACAACGCGGAGCTGGCCGGCGTGGAGGACTGTGTCCGCTTCGAGGTGGCGGACGCGGGAGCATTCCACCGGGACAGCGAGTACGGCCAGCTGGTCACCAACCCGCCCTACGGTGAGCGCCTGCTGGAGAAGAAGGAGGCGGAGGAGCTGTACCGGGTGTTCGGCCGGGCGCTTCGGGACCTGCCGCCCAAGTGGCGGGTGGTGGTGCTCTCCTCCCACACGGAGTTTGAGCGGTGCTTCGGCCGCCCGGCGGACAAGAAGCGCAAGCTGTACAACGGCATGCTCAAGTGCGACGCGTTCCTGTACGGGAAATAAAGAGAGAAAAACGAGGGGGATGTCCTGGTGAAGCATGTGTTCATCATCAATCCCAACGCGGGAAAGCGGGACCAGACCGCCCGCATTTACGACATGGCGGACCGCCTGCGGGACCGCCACGGCCTGGAGTGCGCCTGTATGCTGACGGAGCGCCCCGGCGGTGCCACGGAAATGGCCCGAAAGCTGGCGCAGACCGGCGAGGACTTGCGGCTTTACGCCTGCGGCGGCGACGGCACGGTCCACGAGGTGGCGGAGGGCGTCGCCGGGTACGTAAACGCCGCCATGACGGCCATCCCCACCGGCACCGGCAACGATTTTTTGAAAAACTTCGGCCCGGACGCCGAAAAATTCAACGACGCGGAAAACCTGTGGGACGGGGAGGCCTTTCCCCTGGACCTCATCGACTGCAACGGCCGCCTGTGCCTCACCATCGCCTGCAACGGCATCGACGCCCGGGTGGCGGACAGCGTCCACCAGTACAGCGGCCTGCCGCTGCTGTCCGGCCGGGGCAGCTATTTAGCCGCCGTGGCCGCCAACGTGCTGCTGCGGCCGGTGGGCAGCCGCTGGACCGTCTGGCTGGACGGCGAGCGGCTGGAAGGGGAATTTTTGCTGGTGTCCATGTGCAACGGCCGCTATTACGGCGGCGGGTCCATGCCGGTGCCGGAGGCCCGGATGGACGACGGCGTGCTCCACACCATCCTTGTGAAAAAGGTGGAGCGCAGTAAATTTGCCCGGCTGTTCAGCGTCTATTCCGCCGGGGACTATCACCTGCTGCCGCCGGAGCTGGTGCGGGTCAGCACCGCCCGCACCGTCCGTATCCAAAGCGGGGAGGAGCTGGTCACCTGCCTGGACGGGGAGTGCTTCCGGGGCAGGGAAGTGGTCATGACGCTGTCGGACAAGCGGCTGAACTTCTTCGGCCCCAAGGGCTGCAGCCCAAACGCCACCGCCCGGTGAGGCCGCGGCGGGAACATTTACAAATTCTTCATAACTTTTCCGCGATTTCCCCTTTACAAACGGAATCAGTTGCGCTAATATAGCAGCGTTAGCACTCGAGGAGATTGAGTGCTAACGCTGAAATTGTTTTTTCAAAAATTTTTATATTCTTAAGGAGGAACCCCAAATGAAACTCACTCCGCTTGCAGATCGTGTCATCCTGAAAATGGTTGAGGTCGAGGAGACCACCAAGGGCGGCATCATCCTGACCGGCTCCGCCAAGGAGAAGCCCTCCGTGGCCGAAGTCATCTCCGTTGGCCCCGGCGGCAACGTGGACGGCAAGGACGTGGTCATGACCGTGAAGCCCGGCGACAAGGTCATCACCAGCCAGTACGCCGGCACCAAGGTCAACCTGGAGGACGTGGAGTACGTCGTCGTCCGCCAGAACGACATCCTGGCCATCGTCGAATAATTCCATCACCACTTAAACTATTTCGCGTTTGCGAATCATCTTTATTTTGGAGGTAGTTTATCATGTCTAAGCTCATCAAGCGCGGCGACGAGGCCCGTAAGGCCCTGGAAGCCGGCGTCAACACTCTGGCCGATACCGTCAAGGTCACCCTGGGCCCCAAGGGCCGCAACGTGGTCCTGGACAAGAAGTACGGCGCTCCCCTCATCACCAACGACGGCGTGACCATCGCCAAGGAAGTGGAGCTGGAGGACCCCTTTGAGAACATGGGCGCCCAGCTGGTGAAGGAAGTTTCCACCAAGACCAACGACGTTGCCGGCGACGGCACCACCACCGCCACCCTGCTGGCCCAGGCCATGATCCACGAGGGCCTGAAGAACCTGGCTGCCGGCGCCAACCCCATCGTGGTCCGCAAGGGCATGGCCAAGGCCGTGGAGGCCGCTGTGGCCGAGGTCAAGAAGCAGGCCAAGACCGTGGACGGCTCCAAGGACATCGCCCGTGTCGGCGCCGTGTCCAGCGGCGACGAGGAGATCGGCAAGCTGATCGCCGACGCCATGGAGAAGGTCTCCTCCGACGGCGTGATCACCATCGAGGAGTCCAAGACCGCTGAGACTTACAGCGAGGTCGTGGAGGGCATGCAGTTTGACCGCGGCTATATCACCCCCTACATGGCCACCGATATGGAGAAGATGGAGGCTGTCATTGACGATGCCTATATCCTCATCACCGATAAGAAGATCTCTGTCATCGCCGACATCCTGCCCATCCTGGAGCAGCTGGTCCAGTCCGGCAAGAAGCTGGTCATCGTGGCTGAGGATGTGGAAGGCGAGGCCCTGAACACCTTAATCGTCAACCGCCTGCGGGGCACGCTGAACGTGGTCTGCGTGAAGGCTCCCGGCTTCGGTGACCGCCGCAAGGAGATGCTGCAGGATATCGCCACCTTGACCGGCGGCACCGTCATCAGCGAGGAAGTCGGCCTGGAGCTGAAGAGCGCCGACATCTCCATGCTGGGCCGCGCCCGCCAGGTGAAGGTCACCAAGGAGAACACCACCATTGTGGACGGCGCCGGTGACTCCCAGGCCATTCAGGACCGGGTGGCCCAGATCCGCGCCCAGATCGCCAACACCACCAGCGAGTACGACAAGGAGAAGCTCCAGGAGCGCCTGGCCAAGCTGGCCGGCGGCGTGGCTGTCATCAAGGTGGGCGCTGCCACTGAGACCGAGATGAAGGAAAAGAAGCTGCGCATCGAGGACGCTCTGAACGCCACCCGCGCCGCTGTTGAGGAAGGCGTGGTCGCCGGCGGCGGCACCATCTTTGTCAACATCATCCCCGCCGTGGAGGCTCTGCTATCCACTGTGGAGGGCGATGAGAAGACTGGCGTCCAGATCATCGCCAAGGCCCTGGAGGCCCCCATCCGTCAGATCGCGGCCAACGCCGGCCTGGACGGCTCCGTCATTCTGGAGAAGGTCCGCTCCTCCGGCAAGAACGGCTACGGCTTCGACGCCTATAAGGAAGAGTACTGCGACATGGTGGCCTGCGGCATCATCGATCCCGCCAAGGTGACCCGCTCCGCGCTGGAGAACGCCGCTTCCGTCTCCTCCATGGTCCTGACCACCGAGTCCCTGGTGGCCGACAAGCCCGAGCCCCCCGCTCCCGCAGCTCCCGCTCCCGATATGGGCGGCATGTATTGATCGGCAAAACACAACACAAAGCCGCAGGCCGAAAGGCCTGCGGCTTTTTCATCTTGTCTTGACAAAGGCAAAACAACAAGCACTCTCCGGCCTTGCAAGGTGGCGGAGGGTGCTTGTTGCTGCAAGTGCGGCATGATTTTCCCGCGCCCGGGGCGGCAGGCGGAAGCAGCGGCCTTACAGGCTCAAAAACCGCTGGGCGTCCCGGTTGCTGCCCAGAATGAAGATGGTCTCATCCGCCGTGAAGCAATGGGCGGGGCCCGGCAGCGGCTCCAGCTTGCCGTTGCGCTTGGTGGCCAGCACGTTGATGTGGTACTTTTGACGGACCGCCAGTGCCACGATGGTCTTTCCCACCCAGGAGGCGGGTACGGCGGTTTCGAAAATGGAGTGGTCCTCCGTCAGCTCAATGTAGTCGAAAATGTGGTCGGCACTGTACCGCACCGCCGCCCAGGATGCCATTTGCTTTTCCGGGTAGATGACGTCGTCAGCGCCGTTGCGCAGCAGGAACTTGGCGTGTACGTCCCGGGCCGCCCGGGCCAGCACGAAGGGGGCCCCGTGCTCCTTCAGCAGCGCGGTGGTCTCCAGGGAGCTTTGAAAATCGTCGCCGATCGCCACCACGCACAGGTCAAAATTGCGGACGCCCAGAGACGCGATGAACTGCTCGTTGGTGCTGTCGCCGATCTGGGCGTTGGTTACCAGGGGCAGGATGTCGTTGACCCGCTGCTCATCCCGGTCCACTGCCAGGACCTCGTGACGCAGCTCCCGCAGCTTTTCAGCCATGTGCCGCCCAAAACGGCCCAGACCGATCAAAAGCACAGATTTCATATGTAGGCTCCTTTCTTATCCCACCGTTACCGGCTCTTGCGGGAATTGAGACGCGGATGTGCCGTTTCCGGCCGTGAAGGCATAGATCATGGTCAGCCCGCCTACGCGGCCGAAGTACATGAGAAAAATCAAGATCATTCTGGAGGCGGCGGAAAAACGCGCGCTGCCGCCGAGAGACAGGCCCACCGTGCCGATGGCGGAGGCCGCCTCGAACAAAGCGTCCATCAGCGGGACGGCGTCGATGCAGCAGATCAAAATACCGCCCGTGAGGAACAGCAGGATGTACAAAAGGAAGATGGCGCAGGCGCTTTGGAGGGCGGAGTCCTGGACCCGCCGCCCGAAGCACTGGGCGCTGCGCCGCCGCCGGAAAACCGCCGCGGCGCTTAACAGCAGGACGGCGAGGGTGGTGGTTTTGAAGCCGCCGGCGGTGGAGCCGGGGGAGCCGCCGGTGAGCATCAGCAAAATGGTCACAAGCTGGCCGGCCTCGGACATCCGGGCCAGGTCCACGGTGTTGAAGCCGGCGGTCCTGGGCGTGACGGACTGGAAGAGGGCGGCCAGGAGTTTTTCCCCGCTGGACAGGCTCACCCACTGGGGGAGGCGGAACTCATAGAGCAAAAAGAAGAAAAAGCCAAACAGCAGCAGGGCGGCGGTGGTGACTAAAATGAGCTTGCTCTGCAGCCGGTATTCCTTGCAGCGCAGGCGGTGGACGGCAGCGTCCTGCCAGGTGAGAAAGCCCAGGCCTCCGATGACGATCAGAAGAATGACCACCACATTGACGGCGGGGTCCCCCACATAGCCTGTTAGGGAGGAAAAGGGGACGTCCCGGCCCATTAGGTCAAAGCCGGCATTGCAGAAGGCGGAGACCGCGTGGAAAACGGCGTACCAGAGCCCGCGCCACAGTCCCATCCGGGGACAGAAACGAAGGGCCAGAAGGACGGCTCCCACACCCTCCATGATAAAGGCGGCCTTTAAAATAAAGCCCGTCATGCGGACGATGCCGCCCACTTGGGGAGCGGAGATGGACTCCTGCATGACCCAGCGCTGCTTCAAACCGATCCGCTTTCCGGAAAAGATGGAGATGGCCACGGCCATGGTGACAACGCCCATGCCGCCCACCTGGATCAAAAACAAAATGACCAGCTGCCCGAACCCGGACCAGTAGCTGGCCGTGTCGTGGACCACCAGGCCAGTGACGCAGGTGGCGGAGGTGGCGGTAAACAGCGCGTCAAAAAAAGACGCCCCGCCCTGTCCCCTTGTGGAGAAGGGGAGCATCAGCGCCGCCGTTCCCAGCAGGATCAGAAGAAGGAAGCCGAAAATGATGACACGGGCGGGTGATACCCGCTCGCTTTTCCAAAAGGGCATGAAGGCCCCACGGAGCTTTTCTTTGAACACGCCGGAGCTGCCTCCCCTGTGTGACAAGTGTAAGAACATATAAAGGTTAATTGTATTATAGCATGGGGGAAATGAGGACTTTATTAGGGTTCTTTACACGGCATTAAAATTACATTAAGAAGCGGCGCGGTCCGGGCTGCCGCGCCCGAAGGCGGCAGGCAGTATTAATGCAATCTTAATCTCCTGCGGAAAATGTAAATCTCACCCATAGATGTTTGCGTTTATAATAAAAGTAGAGAACACAGCCGCGTTTGCCGCGGTGATGGGGAGGGGTCTGTGTGGAGGCTTTGATTCTGGCCGGAGGATTTGCCTGTATTGCCGTGATGGGCTTTTTCGTCATGGGACGTCTGGGAAAATTTCTGGATCAGGGCGGCATCCGCCCCTACTGGGACGAGGAGGAAGAGCAGACCTCCGGAGAGGCGGAGAGCATCACAGCGGACATCCCGGGTGAGTAAAACCGTTGCAGCATGGATGGCCAGCGGCTATAATCAACGGTGAGGACCACTGCGAGAGGAGGAACGCTCATGCAGGATGATCACCGCCCGGGCCCCGGCTCCCCCCACAGCCTATGGCAGGCGGAAGAAGTGCCGGGAGGCCAGCTGAAGATCTTTTTCGGTTACGCCGCCGGTGTTGGCAAAACTTACGCCATGCTGGAGGCGGCGCGGCGCGCGAAGGCCGCCGGCGTGGACGTGGTGGCGGGGTATATCGAGCCCCACACCCGGCCAGAGACCCAGACGCTGCTGCAGGGATTGGAGCAGCTGCCGGCAATGTCTGTCCTGTGTAAAGGGACGGAACAGAAGGAATTTGACCTGGACGCGGCGCTGGCGCGGCATCCCCAGCTGATTTTGGTGGACGAGCTGGCCCATACCAACGCCGAGGGCTGCCGGCATGTCAAGCGCTACCAGGATGTGCAGGAGCTGCTGCGGGCGGGCATCAATGTTTATACCACCGTCAACGTCCAGCATCTGGAGAGCTTAAACGACAAGGTGGCCGCCATCACCGGCGTGTCCGTGGCCGAGCGGATCCCCGACAGCGTGTTTGACTCCGCGGACCAGGTAGAGCTGGTGGACCTGGAGCCCGCGGACCTGCTGGAGCGCCTGCGGGAGGGAAGGGCCGGCCGTCCCCGGCAGGCCATGGGGAATTTCTTTACCGACCAGAATTTGGCCTTCCTCCGGGAGATCGCCCTGCGGCGCACGGCGGACCGCCTGGACACGACCCCCTGGCTGGAGGGAAATGAAAAGCCGAAGGCCGGCGAACACATTCTGATCTGCCTGTCCGCCTCCCCCTCCAACGCCAAGGTCATCCGCACCGCCGCCCGTATGGCGAAGGCCTTTCACGGTGCCTTTACGGCGCTGTTTGTGGAGACGCCGGATTTTGCCGCCATGTCCGAGGCGGACCGGACCCGCATCAGCGCCAATGTGCGGCTGGCGGAGGAGCTGGGCGCCAGGATCACCACCACCTACGGCGACGACCCGGCGGTACAGATCGCGGAATACGCCCGCATCAGCGGCATCTCCAAGATCGTTCTGGGCCGCAGTCCGCGCCGGAGCGGAGTCCACCACACCAAAAACCTGGTGGACCGGCTGAACGAACTCGCCCCCGACCTGGACATTTATATCATCCCGGACCAGCGGGGCAATCAGACGTCGCCCCACGCCCTCAGCCGGAAAAACACCCAGGAGCACCTCTCCGCCCTGGACATCCTAAAGACTCTGGGAGTTTTGACCCTGTGCACCCTGGGCGGTTATTTTTTCTCATTCCTGGGCATTTCGGACACCAATATCATCATGCTGTACCTGCTGGGCGTGCTGGTCATCTCCATGGTCACCACGGGCCGCAGCTACAGCCTGCTCTCGTCGGTGCTGTCGGTGCTGATCTTCAACTTCTTCTTCACCGCGCCCTACTTCACCCTGCGTAGCGACCCCAGCTATATCGCCACCTTCGGCATCATGTTCCTGGTGGCGCTGCTCAGCAGCTCTCTGACCACCCGGATCAAGACCCAGGCGAAGATGAACGCCGATAAGGCGTACCGTACCGCCATCCTGCTGGAGACCAGCCACAAGCTGCAGACTGCCGAGGGGGCGGAGTCTATTTTGACCATCGCGGCCCAGCAGCTGGGACACCTGCTGGAGCGGGACCTGGTGGTCTACCAGGCGGACGGCCAGGGGGGGCTCCTGCCGGCCATGTGCTTCCCCTTTGCCGAGGAGGCGGACCTGTCCGCTCTGCTGACGCCCGATGAGGAGGCGGTAGCGGAATGGGTCATGAAAAACAACAAGCACGCCGGCGCCACCACCAACACCCTGCCGGGGGCCAAGTGCCTGTACCTCTCCATCCGCGGAACCGGCGGCGCCCTGGCGGTGGTGGGCATCGCCGCCGCCGGGAACCAGCCGCTGCTGTCCTTTGAGAAGAACCTGATGGTGGCCCTGCTGGATGAGTGCGGCCTTGCGCTGGAAAAGGAACGCACCATGCGGGAAAAGCAGAGGGCGGAGGCCCAGGCGGACCAGGAGGCCCTGCGGGCCAATCTGCTGCGGGCCATCTCCCACGACCTGCGCACGCCCCTCACCAGCATTTCCGGCAACGCCAACATCCTAATGGAAAATGCCGACCAGCTGGAGCCGGAAAAGCGCCAGAGCCTGTTTACCGCCATCTACGACGACGCCATGTGGCTGATCAACCTGGTGGAGAACCTGCTGTCCATCACCAAGATCGAGGATAACCGCATCCACATGAACATTGAGCCGGAGCTGCTGGAAGATATTTTCGCCGAGGCGCTGTCCCACCTGGACCGGAACGCCTGCCGCCACCACATCGAAACAAAGCTGCCCGACGACATGCTGATGGCCGACATGGACGCCCGCCTTGTGGTGCAGGTGGTCATCAACATCGTCAACAACGCCGTCAAATACACACCGGAGGGGTCCCGCATCACCCTGTCCGCAAAGCGGGACGGCCGGATGGTTGCCGTGGAGGTCGCCGACGATGGACCGGGCATCCCGGACGAGGCAAAGGAAAGGCTGTTTGACATGTTCTACACCGCCGGAAACGAGCGGGGCGACGGGCGGCGGGGCCTGGGACTGGGTCTTGCCCTGTGCAAGTCCATCGTGACCGCCCACGGCGGCACCATTGCGGCCATTGACAATCACCCCCAGGGGACTGTTTTCCGCTTCACCCTGCGGGCATCGGAGGTAAGACCCTATGAATAAACCGCAGATCCTCTTTGTGGAGGATGACACCGCTGTCGGAAATCTCATTGCCACCACGCTGGAGACGCAGAACTACCAGTTCCACCGGGCCAAAAACGGTCAGCAGGCGGTGCTGGACGCCCTGTCCTACCGGCCGGATGTGATGCTGCTGGACCTGGGCCTGCCCGACATTGACGGCATCGAGATCATCAAAAAGGTCCGCTCCTGGAGCAACATGCCCATTATCGTGGTGTCCGCCCGGTCTGACGACCGGGACAAGGTGACCGCTCTGGACGCCGGGGCGGACGACTATCTGACGAAGCCCTTCTCCGTGGACGAGCTGCTGGCCCGGCTGCGGGTGGCGCTGCGCCGGGTGCGCTACGACAGCCAGAAGGCCAGCGGCGAGGCGGCCCGGTATCAAAACGGAGGCCTGGTCATCGACTATGCCGCCGGCTGCGCTTACCGGGACGGCCAGGAGCTCCATCTGACCCCCATCGAGTATAAGCTTTTGTGCCTGCTGGCCAAAAACGCCGGCAAGGTGCTCACCCATAACTATATCATCAGCGAGATCTGGGGCGCTTCCTCGGAGAACATATCGGCGGAGCTGCCCTCCCTGCGGGTCTTTATGGCGACGCTGCGGAAAAAGCTGGAGGTGGACCAGAGCCACCCCCAGTACATCCAGACTCATATCGGCGTGGGCTACCGCATGATCCAGTGCAATAAAGACAGCGAGCCGTAAGTGCCGGACCCTCTTGTAATAATGCTGTGCTTTTTTGAAAAAAGTTGTATGTTCCAACGAAAATTTCCGGCGGCCCTTGTAAGCCATCCGGCAAAATGGTAAAATCACCCCGAAAAATGGGGGAATGTGTCGATTCTCCCCGCTGCATTTTGCACAATATTATATGATGATGAAGGAGAATGTGGAGATGGCACTGAATAACTTTGACCAGATCGTGGAACGCGCCAAGCAGTCCTTCCGCAAGGAGCGGGTGGTCATTGCCGGAGCGGATTCGGAAAATATCCTGCTGGGCGCCTTTGAGGCCCAGGACGCCGGCTTTGCCTCCTTGATCCTGGTGGGCGAGCCCACCAAGGTGGAGCCCATGCTGGAGCGGCTGGGCCTAAAGGACAAGCCCTACCGCCTGGTGGCGACGCAGCCCGGCAACAATGTGGTCCAGGCCGCCATCGATATTATCAACCGGGGCGAGGGCGACGTGCTCATGCGCGGCAACACCCAGACCCGCAGCTTCCTCATGCGTCTGCTGGACGAGAATAACGGCCTGCGCACGGACAAGCGCTTGACTCATATCGACCTGGTGAGCATGCCGGAGTATCCCAAGCTCATCGCCATCGGCGACGTGACCGTCACCATCGAGCCCAACCTGCAGCAGAAAAAGCAGATCATCCGGGACATGGTGGAGATGCTGGAGTCCGTGGGCTATGAAAAGCCCAACATTGCTCTGCTGTCCATGGTGGAAAACGTCAGCTTCCACATGAAGGACACCGTGGAGGCCCAGCGCCTGGTGATGGAGCACGCGGAGAACCCCATCGCCGACTGCAACCTGGTGGGCCCCATCGCCTACGATCTGATCTTGTCCAAGGAGGCCGCCCGACTGAAGGGCTATGACAATCCCCTCTGCGGCGAATTTGACGGCATCGTGGCCCCCAACCTGATGGCCGGCAACCTCATCGTCAAGTGCTGGCAGATGCACGCCCACGCCAAGACCTGCGGCGTGGTCATCGGCGCCAAGGTGCCGGTGGCCCTGACCTCCCGCAGCGACGACAAGGAAGTGGCGTTCCTGTCCCTGGCCTTCTGCGCCGCCCTGGACCTGCAGTCCGACCGCTGAAAAAGCGAGCACCCGGAGCTTTCGCTCCGGGTGCTTTTTTATGAAGAGGGGGCGGCGGTCACAGGGTGGAGCCGTGACGCAGGGCCCGCACCACCGGCAGCTCCTCGCCGGAGAGAAAGCGGATGAGGGCGCCGCCGCCGGTGCAGACATAGTCCAGCTTGTCGGTGACGCCGTATTTGGCGGCGGCAGTGATGCTGTCTCCGCCGCCGATGACGGTGAAGGCCTTCGTGTCTCCCAGGGCGTTCCACACGGCCCGGGTGCCCAGCTCCGTTTCCGGCTGTTCAAAAACGCCCATGGGCCCGTTGGCGAATACGGTGGCGGAACCGCGGATCAAGTCCTGGTAAAGGACCGCCGTGTGGCTGCCCACGTCCGTGAGGGCGGCGCCGGCGGGGATGGCGTCCACCGGAGCTTCCTGCCGGCGGCCGTCCACGGTGTAGGCCGCGTCCGCCGGCAGGACGATGCGGCTTTGGTACTGGCTGTACAGCTCCCGAGCGGTCCCGATAAAGCCGGCGTAGCCGGAGGCTTCGATAAAGTCCATGCTGCCGCTGCCGATCTCCTTGCCGGCGGACGCCAGCATGATGTTCGCCACCAGGCCGCCGGTGAGCACGCGGTCCGCGGCGCCGTTTTCCAAAACGGCGCGCAGCATCAAAAAGGCGTCGGAGACCTTGGCGCCGCCCAGGATAAACGTGCAGGGATGGCTGGGGGCGGCCATCAGGTCGGAGACCACACAGTACTCCCGCTCAAACAGGCGGCCCATGGCGGAGGGCAGCACCTGCTCGAAGCCGCACAGGGAGGGCTGGTCCCGGTGGGCGGCGGCGAAGGCGTCGCAGATGTACAGGTCCGCAAGAGGTGCCAGCGTCCGCACCAGCAGCGTCTGGGCCTGCTGGGGGTGGGTCAGACGCAGGTTCAGCTCAAAGAGGGTCTGCTCCTCCGCCAGAAACCGCACGTTGTCCAGCAGCAGGATCTGGCCGGGCTCCAGGGACCGGATGGCCGCCTGGGCAGCGGGGCCGCATACGTCGGGGAGGAAGCGGACCTCCCGGCCCAGCAGCGCTTCCAGGACCTTGGCGTGGGGCGCCAGGGAATAGTAGTTCTGGTATTCGATGTCGCTGCCCTGGTGGGCCAGCAGCACCAGCCGGGCGCCCCGGTCCGCCAGCTCCCGCACCGTGGGGACGCAGGCCCGGATGCGGGCGGTGGAGCGCAGGGTGCCGGAGGCTTTGTCCACCGGCTGGTTGATGTCGACGCGGCACAAAACCGTCTTGCCGGCCACGTCCACGTCGTCCAGAGTGCGGATACCGTACTTCATGGCCGCCTCCTCAGCCCACTTTCCGGGCGGACACAGGCGCCTTGGGCTGGAACAGGCCCTTGAACTGGCCAATGTGCAGGTACTTGTTGGTCATGGCGGTGCCCTCCTCCCGGGTCAGCTGCATGGAGCAGGCGGCACGGATGCCGTCGATGGTCTCGGGAATGGTGACGCTTTCCTGGGGGATGTGGATGGCGTACATGAGGTCGTCACCGCTTTCTACAATGCTGTCGGCCCACAGGCCGATCTCGTACAGGTCGCCCCGGGGACGGCCCAGGTCCCGGCCGTACTTGAAGAAGGAGCTGTTGCCGGCGAAGCCGTCGTCGATGCTGACCACGCGGATGCGGGGGTGCTTTTCAAAGGCTTCCAGGGCCATCTCCCGGGTGATCTTCCGCTTGCCGCTGACCACCACGGTGATGATGTGGCCGTGGGTGACGGGGGTGTGGACCAGGATGCCGGTGGCGGAGATGTGGGGCATGATGGTCATGAGGTCCACCGCCTGGTGGGTGGGGGCTTTTTCCATCTGCAGGGCGTTGGTGAGGCCCCGGTGATAGTCGCCGGGGTCCGCCACCCGGCGGATGATGGTGATGGCGGCCTTCTCCACGCCGTAGGCCCGGTCCAGGCAGTCCACGGAGCGGATGAGGCCGGTGGTGTTGCAGGAGGTCAGCTTCAGGTACTGCTGGCCGATGCCCTTTTCGTAGTTGGCGTAGCCGTGGAAGAACACGTCAGCCACGGAGTTTTTCTCGCCGCCCTGGAAAATGGCCTTCACGCCGGCCTTTTCGTACAGGACCTTGTTCTTGGCGCCCACGCCGCCGGGGGAGGAGTCCAGCATGATGTCCACCTTGCCCAGCAGGTCCTGGAAGGTGCCGGACACCGGGATGCCCAGCTGGTCCAGGGCGTCGCTGTTGGCGCCGTCCACCAGGTACAGGTCGTAGGGCATGCCCTTTTCGTACAGGGCCCGCACCGCCAGGGTGGGCGCCAGGTCGGCCACGCCCACCAGCTCCATGTCCTCCTGCATGGCCACGCCGTCCGCCAGCCGCTGGCCGATGGTGCCGTAGCCCGCCACACCTACGCGAATCTTTCTCATGTCAAACGCTTCCTCTCCATAAATTATAAAGTGTTAGTTTAATTATGGTAAAATTATTGGTAACTTTCTGATGATGTGATGATAAACTATTGGTTTTCTTTTTGCAAGTCCTTTTTGAGAAAAAATTTAAAAAAATTCTCAAAAGACATTGAAAACCTACCTAAAACATTGTTATAATATTAGCAATCCACGAAAAAACGGGAAGGAAGGCGGCTTTGATGAGACTGGATCGGGTCAATGAAATGGAGCAGTACGTTCTGCGGAACGGAACGGCGTCTTTAGAGGAGCTGGCGGAGGAGTTCCACATCTCCATGAACACCGTCCGGCGGGACGTGTCCGCCCTTTTGAAGCGTGGCCGCATCCGAAAGACCT
Source organism: Dysosmobacter sp. Sow4_B12 (assembly GCF_052116665.1). NCBI lineage: Bacteria > Bacillati > Bacillota > Clostridia > Eubacteriales > Oscillospiraceae > Dysosmobacter > Dysosmobacter sp. Sow4_B12. The sequence goes on from NZ_JBQKKR010000004.1 coordinate 88,284, forward strand.
ACGGCGGCGTAGCTGTCCAGGAGGCGCCGGGGATCTTGCCCATGGCGGTTCGGGCCGGGAAAAACCTGGAGGAAAAGCGGAAGATCGGCCGTTTGGCGGCGACACTGGTGGAAGACCGGCAGACCATTTTTCTGGATTCCGGCTCCACGGTGCTGACCATGCTGCCCTACCTCACGGGACGGAAGGATGTCACCATCGTCACCCACAGCCTTTCCGCCATGTACGAGGCCGCCAAGTATCCCAATTTAAAGGTCATCGCCCTGGGGGGACTGTACAGCCCGCCCACCAGCTCCTACGTGGGCATCTCCACCCTGGACGCGCTGGACCGCATCAGCGTGGACACGGTGTTTATCGCCGCCACCGGCGTGTCGCTGGAGCGGGGGCTCACCAACACCACCTATTTCGAGGCGGAGATCAAGCAGCGGGTGGTCCGGCGGGGCCGGGACCATGTGGTGCTGCTGGCGGACCACAGCAAGTTCGACAACGCCTCCACCATCTCCTTTTTCAAATTCGAGGACCTGTCCGCCGTGGTGACGGACCGTCTGCCCTCCCAGCCCTATTTGGATGCTATCCGGGCATGCCACATCCGCCTGCTGTGCGGCGAGGATGGCGAGTGAATCAAAAAAAGAGTCCCCGTCCAAAGGACGGGGACTCTTTTTTTGATACGCTTTTTACAGCCGGGTCACAACGGGAATGACCATGGGGCTGCGCTTGGTGGTCTTGAACAGGTAGCTGCTGATGGCGGACTTCACGGCGCCCTTCAGCTCGCCGTCGTCCCGGCTGCGCTTGCGGGACACGGATTTGGCGGCGTCCATGGCCACGCCCTGGAGCTCCTTCATCAAGTCTCCGGACTCCTTCACGTAGATGAAGCCCCGGGTGATGATCTCCGGCTCGCAGAGGATGGCGCCGTCGTGGCTGGAAACGGGCATCACCACCACCACCATGCCGTCCTCGGCCAGGCGCTTGCGGTCCCGCATGACCACGGCGCCCACGTCGCCCACGCCGGAGCCGTCCACGTACACCTCGCCGCTGGGGACGGTGCCGTTCACCTTTAGGGTCTTGGCGGTCAGCTCAATGACGGAGCCGTTGTCGGCGATGGCGATGTGGTTGCGGTCCATGCCCATCTGCTGGGCCAGCTGGCTGTGGATCTGCAGCATCCGCTGCTCGCCGTGGAGGGGCACGAAGAAACGGGGCTTCGTCAAGGCGTGAATGATCTTCAGCTCCTCCTGGCAGGCGTGGCCGGACACATGCAGGATGTCCGCCCGGTCGTAAATGACCTTCACGCCCTTGCGGAACAGCTCGTTGATGACCCGGCTCACCGTCACCTCGTTGCCGGGGATGGCGGAGGCGGAGATGATGACCTTGTCGCCGGCGCCCAGCTCCACCTGCTTGTGGGTGGAGAAGGCCATGCGGTACAGGGCGCTCATCTCCTCGCCCTGGGAGCCGGTGGTGACGATGACCTGCTTGTTCTTGGGCAGGCCCTTGATCTTGTTGATGTCCACCAGGGTGTTCTTGGGCACCTTCATGTAGCCCAGCTCCGTGGAGACCTTCATCATGTTCTCCATGGACCGGCCGGTGACGGCCACCTTCCGCCCGCACTGGGCGGCGGCGTCCAGCACCTGCTGGATGCGGTGGACATTGGAGGCGAAGGTGGTGACGATGATGCGCTCGTCACAGTTCTGGAACTGGCGGGTGAAGGTGGCGCCCACCGTCTTTTCCGAGGGGGTGAAGCCGGGGCGCTCCACGTTGGTGGAGTCGGCGCACAGGCAGAGGACCCCCTCCTTGCCCAGCTCGCCGAAGCGGGCCAGGTCGATGACCTCCCCGTCGATGGGGGTGGAGTCGATCTTGAAGTCGCCGGTGTGGACCACGGCGCCCATCTTCGTGTGGATGGCGAAGGCCACGGAGTCGGCGATGGAGTGGTTCACGTGGATGAACTCCACGGTGAACTTGCCCGCCCGGACGGTTTTGCCGGGCTCCACGGTGATGAGCTTCGTGCTTTTCACCAGGCCGTGCTCCTCCAGCTTCAGCTTGATGAGTCCGGCGGTGAAGCGGGTGCAGTAAATGGGCATGTTCACCTGCTTGAGCACGTAGGGGATGGCGCCCACGTGGTCCTCATGGCCGTGGGTGATGAACAGGCCGCGGATGCGGGCGCGGTTTTTGATGAGATAGGTGACGTCGGGGATGATGAGGTCGATGCCGTACATGTCGTCCCCGGGGAAGGCCATGCCGCAGTCCACCACGATGATCTCTCCGCCGTACTCATAGGCGGTCATGTTCTTGCCGATCTCATTCAGACCGCCCAGAGGGATGATCTTCAGTTTTTCTGCCATAGATTGAGATACTCCTTTTTGTTATACAAAAGATATGTAGTGTTTCTCACAGGCAGCGGCTGGAATGACAAGCGCCCGCGCGCCGAAAAAAGGCGCGGCAAAGCAAGGCGCCCAGTCCCTGTCCGGCCCCGTTTCGCCGGAAGGGGGATGGTGACGTCATCAAGGCTGTCTCCTGTGAGATTGTGATCTATTTGACCGGGACGGGAAGCGCGGTCCTGCCCGGTGAAATACAGGAAAATGCGGAGAAGCAGCGGCTCCTCAACGCGAATGTCAATATAGTATAGCACAGAAAAACGGATTTGTATACATTTTTCTTTCCATGAAAAACTTCCGACGGAAACTGTGAAAAAGCGGCTTGACATCCACGGCGGATGTGCTATTATGTGCACGTTAACAGAAAGGAGGGGCACTATGCGTGCAACCATCAAAATGATCGCTGAAAAGGCCGGCGTATCCATTGGCACGGTGGACCGGGTGCTCCATGACCGCCCGTACGTGAAGGCGGAGGTAAAGGAGCGGGTGCTGAAGGTGATGGAGGAGCTGGACTACCGGCCCAACCACATGGCCAGCGCCCTGGCCACCAGCGGCACCACCCGCCGCTTCGCCGTGGTGCAGCCTCCCTGGGAGGGATATGTGGGCCGGGCCATCTCCCTGGGCATCTACCGCTTTCGGGAGGAGCGCCGGGACTATAACCTGAACATTGCCATCGAGGAGTATCCCCAGGGGGATACGGAGGCCTGCCTCGCCATCCTGGACCGGCTGGCGGCGGAGGGGGTGGACGGTATTGCCCTGTGCGCGTCCGACACCGAGGCGGTGCGGAAAAAGCTCCAGGAGCTGGGAGAGCGCCACATCCCCGTGGTGACCTTCAACTCCGACATCACCGGGGCACGGCGGCTGTGCTACGTGGGGGAGGACGCCCACCGGGCCGGACGCATCGCCGGTGAGATTGCCTCCAAGTTCTGCCGCCCCGGCGACAGGATGCTGCTGGTCTACGCCGGCCCGGAGTACGTCAGCCACAAGGCCCGGGTGGACGGCTTTATGGAGCGTCTGGAGGAGCTGGGCTTTTCCGGCGGCGATTTCCGGGTGGCCATCACCCGCAACGACTATGACCTGACCCTGGCGGCGGTGACCCGGGCACTGGAGGAGGAGCCGGGGCTGAAGCTGGTGTACATGGCCAACCTCAGCGTGCCCGCCTGCGTGGTGGCCATCCGCCGGGCGGGGAAGGAGGGACAGGTCCGGGTCCTGGCCCACGACGGCGGCCCGGAGATCCGCGCCTTTTTACAGACGGGACAGGTGGATTTCAGCATCGACCAGAACCTAACCTACCAGAGCTACCAGGCACTGTCCGTGCTGTTCCAGGCGGTGCTGGAGCACAAGCTGCCGGAGCGGGAGTTTTACTATCCGGCCAGCCCGATTTTGAACGCGGAGACCGTGTGATACCGGCCTTGGGGGACCACGTCCCCCATCTTCCGGGCTATACCTGTGTGCGTACACAGAAAAGGAAGGGATCATGATGAAAGAACAAACCGCCGCCTCCGGCCGCTTTTTTACGGCTCCGGTGCTGACGCTGATGGCCCTGGGCTTTGTGCTGGGGTCCTGTGAATATGTGGTGGTGGCCATCCTGCCGGACATTGCCCGGGGACTGAATGTGTCGCTGGGCGCCGCCGGCAAGCTGGTGGGGGTGTTTGCCGCCGGCTACGCCATCGGCACGCCCATCGTCACCGCCGCCACGGGCCGCTTGCCCCGGTTCCGGCTGCTGACGGCGCTGATGGCCTTGTTTCTGGCGGCCAACCTCTTGAGCATGCTGGCGCCGAACCTGTGGGTGCTGTACGCCTCCCGGGCGTTGGCGGCGGTGCTCACCGGCACGCTGACGGCGGTGGGGCTGCTGTTCGTGGGAGAGGTGGCGCCGCCGGAGCACACCGCCAGGGCGGTGTCCATGGTCTACGCGGGCATGTCCTTGGCGACGGTGGTGGGCAATCCCCTCAACAAAACCATCTGCGCCCTGCTGGGGTGGCGGGCGGCCTTCGCCGTCATTCTGGCGGCGGGGGCGCTGCTGGTGCCGGTGCTGTTTCGGACATTGCCCCGCAGCGGCGCCTGCGCCGGCGGCAGCGGTTTTTTGCGGCAGTTCACGGTGCTGCGGGACCCGCGCTATTCCCTGTGCGTGCTGATGACGGTGGGCTGCTATGCCGCCACCTACATGGTCTACACGTACTTGACCCCCATTCTGACGGAGGTCCTGGGGGTGGGGGAGGCCGCCGTCAGCCCGCTTTTGATGGCGGTGGGCCTTTGCTGCATGACCAGCAACCTCCTGGCGGGCTGGCTGGGAGAGCGGGGCGGCGTCACCAAAACGCCGGCGGTGCTGGCGCTGCAGGCGGTCTTGTTTGCCGCCATGCCGCTCCTGTTTGGCAGCCGCTGGGCGGGCCTTGCCGCCGTGTTCGCCATGTGCCTTTTGATGTACGCCATCAGCACCCCGGTCCAGGTCCACGCCCTGGCCCTGGCGGAGCGGGAGCATCCCTACGCCATGAACCTCTGCGCCTCCACGCTGTCGGTGGCCGGCAACATCGGCATCGCCGTGGGCTCCTTTGCCAGCAGCGAGCTGCAGGCGGCAGTGGGAATGGAGCGGTTGGGCTTCCCGGGGGCTGTCATGGCCCTGGCGGCGCTGGGACTGAACCTCTTGCTGCTGCGCTCCTGCCGGCGGCGGTAAACACAGGTCCTTTGAAAAGCGGTGCCAGGCGGGCACCGCTTTTTCTGGATTTTCCATTGCGTGCATTTTAGAAAAATGCTATACTATTAAAATCTATCAGTATGCGCACCGGAAAAGCCGGATAAAGGAGACTTTGGAATGAGCAATAAAAAACTCTCCCGCCTGCTGGAACCCAATCTGCAGCTGTATTTTCTGTGCATGGCCGCCTTCTGCGCCGCCACGGCCACGGTGAGCCCCCTGCTGGCCCTGACGGAGGGCTGCGCCACGCTGGGACTGTATGTCTACTTTACCAAGTCCAATAAAAAGCGGCGGCAGGGCGTCCTCCAGTACATCGACAACCTCACCGGCAGCGTGGATACCGCCAGCAAATCCACCCTCATCAACTCCCCGCTGCCCATCATGGTGTTCCGGCCGGATACCGGCGAGGTCATCTGGAGCAACGAAAACTTCCTCCAGCTGGCCGGCGTGCGGGAGCACCTCTTTGAAATGCGGGTGGACGATGCCGTGCCGGATTTTCCCGTCCAGTGGCTGCTGGAGGGCAAGCAGGAGTGCCCCGGCCGGGTGGTCATGAACAGCCGCCGCTTCCGGGTGTACGGCAGCCTGGTCCGGGCCAAGGGCCGCAGCGGGGAGCAGAACCTGGTGGCGACGACCTATTGGGTGGACACCACCGAGGCTGACGACCTGCGGGAAAAGTATACCGCTACCCGCCCAGTGGTGGCGATCATCATGGTGGACAACTATGACGATCTGATGAAGGCCTGCGCCGACACCCAGCGCAGCGCCGTGCTGGCCCAGATCGACGAAAAGCTCAACAGCTGGGCCTCCTGGGCCGGCGGCCCCCTGCTGAAAACGGAGCGGGACCACTACCTGTTCATTTTTGAGGAGCAGCACTACGAGCACTTCGCGGCGGAGCGGTTCTCCGTGCTGGACGCCATCCGGGACATCAAGGTGGGCGAGGGCGTCCACCCCACGCTGTCCATCGGCGTGGGTAAGGACGCGGACACCATGGCGGAGCTGTACAAAAACGCCAACCTCTCCGTGGAGATGGCCTTGAGCCGGGGCGGCGACCAGGCGGTGGTCCGCAACAAGGTGGACTTCGAGTTCTACGGCGGCCGGGCCAAGACCACGGAGAAGCGGACAAAGGTGAAGTCCCGGGTCATGGCAAACGCCCTCAGCGAGCTGGTGGCGGACGCCACGGAGATCTACATCATGGGCCACAGCTTCGCGGACATGGACGCCGTGGGCGCCGCGGCGGGCCTTTGCTGCGTGGCCCGGAAGCGGGGCAAGCGGGCCCAGATCGTCATTGATGAGGAGCACAACGCCGCCCAGTCCCTGCTGCAGAAGCTCAAAGCCCTGCCGGAGTATGAGAACGTGTTCATCTCCGGCGGCGAGGCCTTTTTGAAGATGCAGCCCGGCGCCCTGTTGATCGTGGTGGACACCAACCGCCCCGACCTGGTGGAAAACCAGCAGTTGCTGGAGTCCTGCAACCGGGTGGCCGTCATCGACCACCACCGCCGGGCCGCCAGCTACATTGAAAACGCCGCCTTCAGCTTCCACGAGCCCTACGCCTCCTCCGCCTCGGAGCTGGTGACGGAGCTTTTGCAGTACCTGGTGGAGCCGGCGGACCTCCTGCGGGAGGAGGCGGAATCCCTGCTGGCCGGCATCGTGCTGGATACGAAGCACTTCACCCTCCGCACCGGCGGCCGTACCTTCGAGGCGGCGGCTTTCCTGCGGCGGGGCGGCGCGGATACCACCGACGTCCAGCGCCTGTTCCAGAACAACCTCAGCGAGATGGTCTCCCGGTACGACATCATCCGCCGGGCGGAGATGTACCGGGACTGCTTCGCCATCGCCGTCATTCCCCAGGACGGCGTGGACCGGGTGGCGGCCGCCCAGGCGGCGGATGAGCTGCTGGGCCTCAAGGGCGTGAAGGCGTCCTTCGTGCTGTTCCGCAACGGGGAAGATGTGCAGATGTCCGCCCGCTCTCTGGGCGAGATGAATGTCCAGGTGATCCTGGAGGCCCTGGGCGGCGGCGGCAATTCCACCACCGCCGGCGGCCGCGTGGAAAACGGCGATCCGCTGACCGTGCGGGAGCAGTTGTGCCAGGCCATCGACGACTATTTGGAAAAATAATGAGAAAAAGGAGAAATCAACCATGAAAGTCATTTTACAGCAGGATGTGAAGGGCCAGGGCAAGAAGGGCCAGATGGTGGAGGTGTCCGAGGGCTATGCCCGCAATTTCCTCCTGCCCCGGAAGCTGGCCATCGCCGCCACCGCCGACGCCATCAACACCATGAACCTCAAGGAGAAGGCCCGCAAGGCCGAGGAGGCCCGTCAGAAGGCCGAGGCCGAAGCCACCGCCGAAAAGCTGAAGGAGTGCCAGGTGAAGCTCACCGCCAAGGCCGGCAACGGCGGACGGCTGTTCGGCGCCGTTACCACCAAGGAAATTTCCGAGGGCCTGAAGGCCCAGTTCGGCATCGACATCCCCAAGCAGAAGCTGGTGCTGGACGAGCCCATCAAGGCCTTTGGCAGCTACCAGGTGAAGGCCAAGCTGGGCTTTGAGGTCGTGGGCACCGTGTACGTGTCCGTATTCGAGGAGAAGTAAACCCTTTGATTTTTCAAACTTCCCGGAGGTGAACGCTCATGGCAAATGAAGACCTGCTGCTGCGGCAGATGCCCCACTCCCTGGAGGGAGAGCAGGCGGTGCTGGGCTCCATGCTCATCGATTCCGAATGCGTCAAGGACGTGATGGACAAGCTGCGCCCGGCGGATTTTTACCTGCGGCAGAACCGGGAGATCTTTGAGACCATCTACTCCATGTTCACCTACGCCCGGCCCATCGACGGCATCACCGTCTGCGAGGAGATGCAGAAGGCCGGCACCTACGACGAAAACACCACCCGTTCCTACCTTGCCCAGCTGATGGAGATCACCCCCACCAGCGCAAACGTCATGGAGTACGTGGCCATCGTCCGGGACAAGGCGCTGCTGCGGGGCGTTGCCCAGGCGGCGGCGGAGATCACCGCCATGGTCCAGGAGGGCGTGGGCGAGGCCGCGGACATCCTGGAGATGGCGGAGCAGAAGGTGTACGCCGTCCGCCGGGGCCAGAGCGCCCAGGACATGGTGCCCCTGCGCCAGGTGCTGCCGGAGGTGTTGGACCGCCTCAGCGAGATGAGCGAGAGCGAAAACCACCTGCCGGGCCTTTCCACGGGCCTTTCCGCCGTGGATCAGAAGATCACGGGCCTCAACAAGTCCGACCTCATTCTGCTGGCCGCCCGCCCCGGCATGGGCAAGACCTCCTTCGCGCTGAACATCGCCTTGAACGTGGCCAAGAGCACCCAAAAGACCGTGGCTGTGTTCTCCCTGGAAATGTCCCGGGAGCAGCTGGCCATGCGCCTGTTGTCCTCCGAGGCCTGCGTGGAGAATAACCGCCTCAAGACCGGCTCCCTCCGGGAGACCGACTGGGAGAAGATCGCCGGCGCCGCCACCATCTTGAACAAGGTGGACATCCGCATCGATGACAACCCCATGCTGTCCGTGGCGGACATGAACGCCAAGTGCCGCCGCCTGGATAACCTGGGATTGGTGGTCATCGACTACCTGCAGCTGATGACCTCCGCCGGCGGCAAGAGCGGCGGAGAGAGCCGCCAGCAGGTGGTCAGCGACATGTCCCGTATGCTGAAGATCATGGCCAAGGAACTGAACATCCCTGTCATCTGCCTGAGTCAGCTCAGCCGCGCCAACGAAAAGCGGGACGACAAGCGGCCCATGCTCTCGGACCTCCGGGAATCCGGCGCCATCGAGCAGGACGCGGACATCGTTCTGTTCTTGTACCGGGACGACTATTATAATGAGGATTCGGAAAAGCATAACATCGCCGAGTGCATCGTAGCCAAGAACCGCCACGGCGAGACCGGCAAGGTGGAGCTGCGGTGGATGCCGGAGTACACCACCTTCGCCACGCTGGATAACCGCTATGGGGACGATGAATGAGCTGGCCGCCGCCGGGGCCTTTCTGCGCAGGCGCTTTCCCCAGGGGGGCAAGGTGCTGTGCGCCGTGTCCGGCGGATTGGACTCCATGTGCCTATTGGATTTCCTGTGCCGCCAAAGGGAGTTTTCCGTCACCGCCGCCCATTTCAACCACCGGCTGCGGGGCGCGGAGGCGGACCGGGACGAACAGTTCGTCCGGGATCACTGCGCCGCCCGCGGAATACCCTTTCTTTCCGGAAGCGGCGACACCCGCGCCCTGGCGGAGCGGGAGGGGCTTTCCGTGGAGGAGGCCGCCCGGCGGCTCCGGTACGATTTTTTGACCAAGACGGCGGCGGACGGCGGCTTTGACGCCATCTTCACCGCCCACCACGCCGATGACAACGCGGAGACCGTGCTGCTGAACCTGGTCCGGGGGACCGGGTCGGCGGGACTGTCGGGCATCCCCCAGGTGCGGGGGAATATCTGCCGCCCCTTCCTGCGCATTCCCCGGGCGGAGCTGGCGGATTACGCCGCCGCCCACGGCGTGCCCCATGTGGAGGACGCCACCAACGAGGACCCCGACGCCGCGGCCCGGAACGCTCTGCGGAGCTCTGTGATGCCGGTGCTGCGGCAGATCAATCCGAAGTACGTGGAAAATATTGCCCGGACCTCCGCCATTTTGCGGGAGGAGAGCGACGCCCTGGAATCCATGGCAAGGGGCTTGATGGACCAGGTCAAGGTGCTGCCGGACGGCGTTTGCGTGCCCTGCCTGATGCTAACGGATGTGCCCCAGGCGGTGGCGGAGCGGGCGGTGCTGCAGCTGCTGGCCCGGACCGCCGGACACCGGAAGGACCTAACGGCCGCCCATGTGCTGGCGGTGCTGGACCTGGCCCGGGGACGCCGGACGGACCTGGAGGTCTCCCTGCCTTACGGCATGACGGCGCGGCGGAAGAAATACACCCTGGAGATCACCCGGCGGCCTGCCCGGCCCGACGCTGCGCCCATCGCGGTGGGCGGCACCGTGGAGTTCGGCGGGACGGCCGTCATGATTTCCGATCATGCCTCCCCCGGCGCGCTGCCGGTGGGACTGCCGGAGGGCGCGGCCATGACCGTGACGCCCTGGCGTCCCGGCGACTGGCTGCGTCTGCCCGGCAGCCGAGGACCAAGGAGCTTTAAGCGCCTGTGCGCGGAGCGGGGACTGACCCCGGAGGCGCGGGACGCGCTTCCGGTGCTGCGGGTGGGGGAGGCCCACGCCGCCGACCCGGTGTTTGGCGTTCAACCGGATTTTGCACCCTGCCCCGGCGGACAGACGGTGTTTGTGAAATTTTATAAAAAAGACAGAGGAGAATCATCATGAGAAGTGAGATGGAGCAAGATATTCTGAAGGTCCTGGTGACGGAGGAGGAGCTGAAAGCCCGCATCGCCGAAATGGGCCGGGAGCTGTATGACCGCTTCCAGGGCAAGAAGCCCCTGTTCCTCAGCGTTTTGAAGGGGTCCTTCGTGTTCATGGCGGACCTGGTCCGCGCCTGCCAGCTGAAAAGTGATGTGGAGTTCATCGCCGTCAGCTCATACGAGAACGCCACCACCTCCTCCGGTCGGGTGCAGATCACCCATGACCTCCAGCAGGATATCACCGGCCGGCACCTCATCATTGTGGAGGATATTCTGGACTCCGGCAACACCCTGGCTTTCTTGAAGGAGTACTTCATGACGAAGGGCGCCGCCTCCATCACCATCGTGACGCTGCTGGATAAGCCCTCCCGCCGGGCCAAGGCCATCACCGCCGACCTGTCCGGCTTCGTGGTGCCCGACGAGTTCGTGGTGGGCTACGGCCTGGACTACGCCCAGCAGTACCGGAACGTGCCGTATATCGGCGTGCTGAAGCCGGAGGTCTACGCTGCCAAATAAGGCCGTGGCACACCAGCGGGCCGAAGGCCGCCGCCGATAGGCGTCCGAGTGTTTTGCCGGGGGCAAAACCTCGAAGCGGCCCGGATTCATTTCGGGGCGCTTACGTTCAAAAAAGGGCTCCCGCCGGACCTGTCCGGCGGGAAGGGGGGCTACGGCCTGGACTACGCCCAGCAGTACCGGAACGTGCCGTATATCGGCGTGCTGAAGCCGGAGGTCTACGCCGCCAAATAAGGCGATTTCCCGCATCCAAAGGAGGATGGATTTGTGACGAGACAAAATAAAGCGTCAGGCTTCAGCTTTTTGTTTCTCATCATGGTGATCGTGCTGTGCCTCAGCTGGCTGTGGCAGGCGGATACCCAGGGAGAGAAGCTGGACTATGCCCAGGTCCGCCAGCTGTTCCAGCAGGAAAAGGTGGAGGAGCTGAGCGTCAACAAGCAGCATGTTCTGACCATGAAGCTCAAGGGCGGCACCGATACGGTGCGCTATCAGCTGTACAGCTTTGAACTGTTTTACGAGGACCTGGACCCCCTTATCCAGGAGCAGTATGCCAAGGGTATCATCAAGGACTACGACTACCCGCCGCCGGAGTCCACCAACTGGCTGGAGTATCTGCTGCCCTGGCTTTTGATGATCGTGGTGATAGGCGCCATGTGGTATATGATGTTCGCCCGGGCCCAGGGCGGCATGGGCGGCGACCGTATGGCCAAATTCGGCATGGCCCGCACCCGCACCTTGACGGACAAGGACAAAAAGGTCACCTTTGAGGATGTGGCCGGTGCCGACGAGGAAAAGGAAGAGCTCCGGGAGATCGTGGAGTTTTTGAAGGACCCTCAGAAGTATATCGCCCTGGGAGCCCGCATCCCCAAGGGCGTGCTGCTGGTGGGCCCTCCGGGCACCGGCAAGACGCTGCTGGCCAAGGCTGTGGCCGGCGAGGCCGGCGTGGGCTTTTTGTCCATCTCCGGCTCCGACTTTGTGGAGCTGTACGTGGGCGTGGGCGCCAGCCGCGTCCGGGACCTGTTCGAGCAGGCCAAGAAAAACTCCCCCGCCATCGTGTTCATCGACGAGATCGACGCCGTGGGCCGCCAGAGGGGCACGGGCCTTGGCGGCGGCCATGACGAGCGGGAGCAGACCCTCAACCAACTGCTGGTAGAGATGGACGGCTTTGCCGCCAACGAGGGCGTTGTGGTGCTGGCCGCCACCAACCGGGCGGACGTGCTGGACCCGGCCCTGCTGCGGCCCGGCCGCTTCGACCGCCAGGTGTATGTGGGCCTGCCGGACATCCGGGGCCGGGAGGAGATCCTCCGGGTCCATGTGAAGGGCAAGCCCCTGGCGGAGGATGTGGACCTGAAGAAGCTGGCCAAGGGCACGCCGGGGTTCACCGGCGCGGACCTGGAGAACCTGGTGAACGAGGGCGCCCTGCTGGCCGCCCGGGAGGACCGGCCCTACATCTGCATGGAGGACCTGGAAAAGGCGGAGATCAAGGTCATCGCCGGCCCGGAGAAGAAGAGCCGGGTGGTCCCCCAGCACGAGCGGGAGCTGACCGCCTATCACGAGGCCGGCCACGCCGTGGTGATGCACAGCCTGCCGGGTCAGGACCCGGTGAGCCAGATCACCATCGTGCCCCGGGGCCAGGCGGGCGGCATGACCATCTCCCTGCCGGAGGAGGACCGCTCCTACCTCTCCAAGCGGTACATGGAGGACCAGATCGTGGGGCTGCTGGGCGGCCGGGTGGCGGAGAAGCTGTGCCTGGGGGACATTTCCACCGGCGCCAGCAACGACATCCAGCGGGCCACTCAGATCGCCCGGAAGATGGTGGCCTCCTACGGCATGAGCGACAAGATCGGCACCGTGTCCTTCGACGAGGGCCACGACGTGTTCATCGGCCGCACCATGACCCAGGGCCGCAGCTACTCCGAGGCCGTGGCGGCCCAGATCGACCAGGAGGTCCAAAACGTGGTGTCCCAGGCGTACAACCGCTGCCAGTCCATTCTGGAGCAGCAGCGCGACGCCCTGGAGACCGTGGCCCGGTATCTGCTGGAACACGAGACCATGGACCAGGAGGCTTTCCTGGCGGTGTTCGGCGAAGAACCGGCTGAGAAATAAGTGCATACGGACCGCCGTCTGTGGGAAACTACGGACGGCGGTTTTTCTCCGGAAGAATGCAACAAATGGCGGAGGAAAAGCGTCTGAAAAGAAAAGGAGGTGTCTGCAATGAAACGAGTGATTTTGAGCTGCACCCTGCTGGCCCTGCTTCTGTCCGGCTGTGGCGGAAATAAGGCAACGCCGGAAAATGTTCCTGCCGTGGAGAGCCAGCCTCCCGCGGAGCAGCAGGCCGCGCCTGGCGGAGACCGCAACCCCACGGCTGAGGAGTTGGGCCGGGAGGAGCGGACCGTGCTGGAGATGAGCGTGGAGGGAGAGACCGAGGAGGTCATCGCCGCCCTCTTCATCGGCCGGGGTTATTCCCTCTACATCCCCGAGGAGGGATGGCGCCATGAGAAGGATGCGGATGACGGCACGTTGGAGGACAGCTGGGAGAGCACCGTCAACGACGAGGTGGAGCTGGAGGTCCGGCGGTATCCCGCAAGGCTGAACGAATCGCTGGCCGAAGTCAAGGCGGACTTCACACGGGACCGGGACTATGTGTTCGAGGACCTGATGGGCGGCGAGCTGGGCGACCCCCTTACCGGCATGGATGAGGACGGAGATTTTTTGAGCTTCATGGCGGTGCAGAGCGGTGACGGCACCGTCTACGTCATCTCCTGGGAGTACCCGGCGGAGGCGGCGGAGGGCTTCGGCACCCGGCTGGCGCTGATCGCGAATACGTTCCAATTGACAGAATGAGAAACGGAGGACCGCCCGCCGGGCGGTCCTCCTGCTTTCTTGACACCATCTGACCTTATAAAATTTTCATGATTTGGCGATTTTCATAGATTCAAAGCAGGGGTATGATAGCTCCATCATTTACAAAGGAGTAAACCGACATGTCTTCTCAAACGCAGTTGCGTAAAAAGCATCCCACCAAGTGGCTGACCGTCACCGCCATGCTGATGGCCATGAATGTGGTCATGAGCTCTTTCAGCATCCCCGTTCCCGGCGGCCACCTGTATCTCAATGACGCCGTTATCTGCACAGCCGCCATTTTGCTGGACCCCCTGGGCGCGTTCATCGTGGGCGGTGTGGGCGCTTTTCTGGGCGACTTCTTCTTTTATCCCGCTCCCATGTTCGTCTCTCTGGTGACCCACGGCCTCCAGGCGGTGGTCATCTCCCTGTGCGCCCATAAGCTGTCCGCGGACCGCCGCAGCCGGGGCGCCCTGGTGGGCGTTATTCTGGGCGTGGTTATCAACGTGGTGGGTTACTCCCTGGGCCGGGCGTTCATCTACTCAACACCGGAGTACTCCCTGCTGAAGCTGCCCTTCCAGATCTTCCAGGCCACTTTCGGCGCTGTGGTGTCCATGCTGCTGTGCTTCCCCGCCGGCCTGCTGGCCTTCTGGGACAAGTTCTCCAACCGCTGAAACGCATATTCACAAAAGGACCGCCGTACGGCGGTCCTTTTTCACGTTATCCCAGCAGCACGCCGGCCACCAGAAACGCCATGGTCAGCAAAAGAAAGTACAAAACCAGCTTCCACACGTACTTTACCCAGCGGTCATAGGGCACATGGCCCAGGGCCAGGGCGCCCATGACCACGGCGGCGGTGGGGGTGATGATGTTCACCAGGCCCGAGGCGGACTGGAACGCCGTCACCACCAGGTCGCCGCCTACCCCGGCGAACCGGCCCAGGGGCGCCATCACCGGCACGGACAGCGTGGCAAGGCCCGAGGAGGAGGGAATGAGCACCGTCAAAGGCAGGTAAATAAGATACACCAGCAGCACGAAGCTGACGGGTCCCGCCCCGGAGAGGGCCTCCTCCCCCCAGTGGAGGATGGTGTCCGTGATGGCGCCGTCGTTCATGAGGACGGTGATGCCCCGGCTGATGCCGATGATGAGGGCCACGCCCAAAAGGTCCGCGCAGCCGGCCACGAAGGTCTCGGCGATCTCACTTTCCGTCATGCGGTCCATGAGGCCGATGAGAATGCCGCCCACCAGAAACAGCGCGCTCAGCTCCGGGAACCACCAGCCTAAGACCGGCAGGGCAAGGCCCATCTCGTCAAAGGGGATGACGGCGTAGACCATGATGAGGAACACCAGGGTGAACACCGCCATGATGGCCTTGCGGCGGGGGGTGTAGGGGACGGCGTCCTCCATGCTGACCTGGAGCTTACCGGCGCCTACGCCCACCACGGACCGGGAGGGGTTTTTCTTCACCCGGGCGGCATAGGCGGAGACATACCAAATGGCGGCGCTTTCAAATACCACCCATTGGAGCACCCGCAGCAAGATGCCCTCGCCCAGGGAGACCCCCGCGAAGCCGGAGGCAATGCCGGTGGCGAAGGGATTCACGGTGGAGCTGATGACGCCGGCGCCGGCCCCCAGCAAAATGACGGAGATGCCCACCACCGCATCATAGCCGGCGGCCAGAAACACCGGGATCAGCAGGGGATAGAAGGCCATGGTCTCCTCCCACATGCCGTAGGTGGTGCCTCCCAGGCCGAACAGCAGCATGAGGATGGGGATGAGCCACTTTTCCTTTCCCCCCAGTCGTTGGATGACCCGGGCCACGCCGGCGTCCACGGCGCCGGTTTTCATGACCACGCCCAGAAAGCCGCCCACCATCAAAATGAACACGCACACGTCCACCGCGTCGTAAAAGCCGGAGAAGGCGGCCTTCAGCACGGCGCCCACGCCCTGGGGACTGGCGGCGGTGGGATGGTACGTGCCCGCCGCCGGCACGCCGTCCACATAGTCGTAGGTGCCGGCGGGGATGAACCAGGTGGCGATGGCCACCAGAATAATGAGCAGGAACAAAATGGTGTAGGCTGTGGGCATGCGGAATTTTTTGCTTTCCAAAGGGAAACCCCCTTGTCCGTTATTTGCCGATGGTGGCCACCAGCACCGCCTTGATGGAGTGCATGCGGTTTTCCGCCTCGTCAAACACCACGCTGTGGCGGCTGCGGAACACCTCGTCGGTGACCTCCCGGATGTCCACGCCCTTGTCCTGCCACTCCTTGGCAAGCTTTGTCTCAAAGTCGTGGAAGGAGGGCAGGCAGTGCATATACAGCACGTCCGGGTTGCCGGTGGCCTTCAGTGTCTCCTCCGTCACCCGGAAGGGGGAGAGGAGCTTGACCCGCTCCGGGATGAGGGCCTCCTCGCCCATGGAGGCCCAGATGTCGCCGTAAATGACGTCGGCGCCCTTTAGGTCCTCGGGGTGGTCGGTGATCTCGATGAGGCCGCCGTTTTCCCGGGCGGTGGCAAAGACCCGCTGAACAAGGTCCTTGTCCATTTCTTTGGCCAGCTGCTCCGGGCCCATGGCCACGAAGTGCATGCCCATTTTGGCGGCGCCGATCATCCAGGCGTAGCACATGTTGTTGCGCACGTCGCCGGGAAACACCACCTTGATCTGGTTTAGGGGCTTGTGGCAGTGCTCCTCAATGGTCATCATGTCCGCCAGGATCTGGGTGGGGTGGTCCGCGTCGGTGAGGCCGTTCCACACGGGGACGCCAGAGTACTTCGCCAGGTCCTCCACGGCCCGTTGTTCATAGCCCCGGTACTCGATGCCGTCGAAAAAGCGGCCCAGCACCTTGGCGGAGTCCTCCAACGACTCCTTTTTGCCCATCTGGGAGCTGTTGGCGTCCAGATAGGTGACGTGGGCCCCCTCCTGGGTAGCCGCCACCTCGAAGGAGCAGCGGGTGCGGGTGGAGGTTTTTTCGAACAGCAGCACGATGTGCTTGCCCTTCAAGGCGGGGTCGCAGATGCCGGCCCGGCGCTTGGCCTTTAGGTCGTGGCCCAGGTCCAGCAGATACCGGATCTCGGCGGGGGTAAAATCCTCCAGAGTCAGAAAGCTCCGGCCTTTTAAATTGACTGCCATAATACGTTCTCCTTATCAAAAATGGTGGTGATTTCTACCAGCCCCGCCCACTGAAAAGGGAGGGGCCAGGGAACCGCTTATTTCCCGGTTCGTTTGCCCACAAGCAAACGAAGAAAATGAGATCATTTTCGCCGCGGCGTGTACGTGGCGAAAACACACTGACCCAGCCGCCCTGGGCGGCGACACCAGTGACCAATGTCACTGGTGGTGGGGTGGTTAGGAGGGGAGCCTGCTCCCCTCCTAAGGCGTTTCCCGCCACAAAGGCATGCTCATGCACCGGGGACCGCCCCGGCCCCGGCTCAGCTCCGCGCTGGGGATGGTGTGGATGCGGATGCCCGCCTCCTCCAGGGACTGGTTGGTCACGTAGTTCCGGGCGTACACCACTACCTCGCCGGGGGCGATGGCCAGGGTGTTGCTGCCGTCGTTCCACTGCTCCCGGGCGGCGTCGATCTCGCTGCCCCGGCCGCAGGGGATCAGTGTCACGCTGTCCAGCTCCAGGTGCTCTTTCAAAATGTCCTCCAGCCGGCCGTCCTCCTGGCGGATGGTCATTTTCCGGTTTTCATCCAGCTCCATGACGAATACGGTCAGCTGTCCGAGAATGTTGGGGTGGACGGTGAACTTGTCCCGGTCCACCATGGTGAACACCGTGTCCAGGTGCATGAAGGACCGTGTCTTGGGGATGTCGAAGGCCAGCACCTTGCGGAAGGTGCCATCGTAGGAGAGGACGGCCTCCGCCAGGGTGTCGATGGAGTCCTCCCTGGTCCGCTGGGAGATGCCCACCGCCAGCACCTGGGGGGAGAGAATGAGGATGTCGCCGCCCTCCAGGGAGCTGGTGAGCCCCCGGTCATACCAGCGGGGAGCGTTTTTATACACGGGGTGGTGCTCGAAAATGAATTTTCCGAACAGAGTCTCCCGGTTCCGGGTGACGGTATGCATCTTGTGGAGGGAGACGCCGGTGCCGATGGTGGCGAAGGGGTCCCGGGTGAAATACAGGTTGGGCATGGGGTCCACGGCGAAGGGATAGTCGTCCCCGGCGGCGGAGAGGTAGTCCCCCAGCCGGGCGCTGCCGGTGCGCAGCTGGCTCTTGCGGACGCCGGCCATCATGGCGGCCACCATCTCCCGGTCCGGCATGGCGGAGAGGTACTCCTCCACCGCCTCCCGGGTCCGGTGATCCTGGATATCCGCCTCGTTCAGGAACTGGCGTAGCAGCTCCCGGCGCACATCGTCGCCTGTCAGGGACTCCGTCACCAGGTCCGTGAGGTACACCACCTCCACGCCCTGGCTGCGCAGGCACTCGGCAAAGGCGTCGTGTTCCTTCTGGGCCTCCCGCAGGTAGGGGATGTCATCAAACAGCAGACGCTCCAGGTAGTCCGGCATGAGGTTCTCCAGCTCGCCGCCGGGGCGGTGGAGGAGGACTCGCTTCAGCCGCCCGATCTCGGAGGTGTTGTGGATTCCGGTTTCCAAATCAGTCACTCCTTTGTTGTCTGGGAATCGTTCTGGCTTAGGGTCTCTTGTTTTTCCGGTTTCATGCGCGCATTTCGAAATTTTGACAAAATGACAAAAAAAGAACCGCCGCTGACGAATGTCAGCGGCGGTTCGTGTTCATTCAGTATCCGATGATGAGTCCCTTTTCCATGGCGTAAAAAGAGGTGAGGCCCCGGCAGGAGAGGACATCCACGCTCTTTACCGACAGGTCCTCCAGGATCTGCTGCTTCAGCTTCAAGGCGCCGGCCATGTTCTCACAGTGGGAGATGACCACCTCGGCGCCGGTGCAGTCCTTGCTGGACTTCATGAGGGCGGTGATGGTCTTGTAGGTCTTGGCCTCGCCCCGGGCCTTGTCTGCCACGTGGATGGTGCCCTGGGGCGTGGCGTCGGCAATGACGTGGATGCCCAGAGAGTGAAGCAAAGTGCCCACCAGGGGACGCATACGGCCGTTTTTAATGAGGTTGTCGAAGTTTTCCAAAGTGAAGCAGGTCCGCAGCGCCGCCTGGTACAGCCGCAGCTGGTCGCAGATGTCCTCAAAATCCCCGGTCTCGTCAGCCTCCATCAGCTCCTTGGCCTTGCGGATCAGCAGCACCATGGCGCCGGCGGTGGCCTTGGAGTCAATGATGCAGACCTTTTTCTCCGGGTGCTCCTCCAGCACCATCTCCCGGCCCATGACGGCGGAGTTGTACGTGCCGGACAGATTGGAGGAAATGGTGAAGCACACCGTGCAGTCCCCGGCCTCAAAGGCCCGGGCGAAGGCGGCGGGAGAGGGGCAGGCAGTGGAGGAGGCGGATTTCTCCTGGCTCATGGCGTCCAGCAGGTCGGGGACCACCAGATCGTCATTGTCCAGAAATTCCCGCTCACCCACCTGGATGCGCAGGGGAACGGTCTCGAAGCGGACGCGGTCACTTTCAAACGCAGCCATCCGCAGGTCGCAGCTGCTGTCACTGACAATATTCCAAGTCATATAAAACTCCTTGTAATCTGGTTTTGCATACCAGATTTTTATTTTCATCATAATACGACATGACACGTTTGTCAATGGGGAAAAAAGGGACCTTGACAGAGGCGGGGGAACGTGATATTTTATAAAAGTTCAAAAGAGAACTGTTGAAAAAGGAACAAATGGAGGTGCCGGTATGGAAGCGTCCCGCCTGCTGCGGTTTTCCCGGCAGTTTGAACGGTTTTACGCCGCCCGGTTCGTGCCGCTGCTGGAACGGATGGGATGGAATATGGCGGAGGTCCATGTGCTGCTGTTTTTGGCCAACAATCCGGGGCGGGACACGGCCCGGGATGTGGCCACGCTGCGGGGCCTGGCGAAGTCCCAGGTGTCCCAGGCGGTGGAGCGCTTGACGGACCAGGGAATTCTGCGCCGCTGCCCCGACAGGGAGGACCGGCGGGTCATCCACCTGTCCATTACGGAGAAGGGCAGCCCTCTGGCGGAGGAGGCCCGGGCCATTCAAGCCGGCTGCGGCCGGGCCTTGACGGCGGGCCTGACACCGGAGGAGATGGACTTCCTGCGGCACATCATGGAAAAGGTCATGGCCAACGCGGAGCGTCTGGCCGGAAAGGAGACGCTGGAATGAACAGGCAAAATGTGGACCTGGGCAGCGGAAAGGTGAGCCGCCTGCTGTTCTCTTTGGCGCTGCCCACCATCACATCCCAGATCGTCAATATGCTGTATAATTTGGTAGACCGGGTGTATATCGGCCATATGCAGCCGGTGGACACCGTGGGCAAGCTGGCCCTCACCGGCGTGGGCGTGTGCCTTCCCATCATCGTGGTCATCTCCGCTTTCGCGGCGCTGCTGGCCATGGGCGGCGCGCCCCGGGCCTCCATTCAAGAGGGGCGGGGCAATGCCCGGGAGTCTGAGCGCATCATGGGCAACTGCTTTACCATGCTGGTGATGGCCTCCCTGGTGCTGACGGCGGTGCTGCAGCTGTTCGGCAGGGACTTGCTGCTGCTGTTCGGCGCCAGTGAAAATACCATTGACTATGCCGCGGCCTATATGGGCATTTACTCCCTGGGCACGGTTTTTGTGCAGGTCACCCTGGGCATGAACGCCTATATCACCGCCCAGGGCTTCACCACCGTCAGCATGCGGACGGTGCTCATTGGCGCCGGACTGAACATTGTGCTGGACCCCATTTTCATTTTCGTGCTGGACATGGGCGTCCGGGGCGCGGCCCTGGCCACCATTTTGTCCCAGGCGGTGTCAGCGGCGTGGGTGCTGCGCTTTTTGACCGGAAACAGGAGCAAGTGGCGCCTGCGGCGGGAGAACCTGCGGCCCCGGGCGTCTGTGGTGGGACCCTGCCTGGCCCTGGGCCTGGCGCCCTTTATCATGCAGTCCACGGAGAGCCTTATCGCCGTGTGCTTCAACTCCTCCCTGCTGAAATACGGCGGGGACCTGGCGGTGGGCGCCATGACGGTTCTGACCAGTATCATGCAGCTGGCCATGATGCCCCTGCAAGGCCTGACCCAGGGAGCCCAGCCCATCGTCAGCTACAACTACGGCGCCCGGAACCCGCAGCGGGTGCGGGAGGCATTCCGGTGCCTGCTGCTGGCATGCGTCACCTATTCCTTGACGCTTTGGGCGCTGGTGCAGCTGATGCCCCGGATGTTCGCCGGCATTTTCACGCCGGACCCGGAGCTGCGCTCCTACGCCGCCTGGGCGCTGCGGATTTACATGGGGGCCACCGGCATCTTCGGCGTGCAGATCGCCTGCCAGCAGACCTTCATTGCCCTGGGCAACGCCAAGACCTCGCTGTTTTTGGCGGTGCTGCGGAAGATTATCCTTCTGATCCCTCTCATCTATATCCTGCCCCATTTCTTCGCGGATAAGGTGTTTGCCGTGTTTTTGGCGGAGCCGGTGGCGGACCTCCTGGCGGTGTGCACCACGGCCGGCATGTTTGCCGTCCAATTCAAAAAGAGCATGGCGGAGCTGGAACGGCAGACATAAAAAACAAGAGCTGGAAGCAGCGCTTCCGGCTCTTGCAGGCTGTCGAAAAAGTCCAGTGGACTTTTTCGACAGCCTGCACAATGCCTCGCTTTTTTGCCTGCTTCGCAGTCCAAAAAGCTGCCGCTGTGCGGCGCAACGGGCTGCTGCCGCAGGCTTTTTGCAGACATTCGATTCAACACGAGGGGACTCCCGCCCCCTCGTACTCCCCCTGCAAAACGGAACGCTTTTTCTCCAAACAGAAGCTTTTCGACAAGCTGCAAGAGCCGGAAGCATAGCTTCCGGCTCTTGTTCACATGACCAGCACGGCCACGTAGCCCGCGTAGGCCGCCAGCATCAAAATGCCCTGCCAGCGGTAAAACTTCCCCTTCAGCAGAGGCGGGATCACCGCCAGGCAGCACATGAAAAAGCAGAAGGGCAGGTCCAGCGCCGTAGTCTGGGTGCCGATGGTCAGCCGTCCGCCGGACACGGCGGAGCATACCGGCAGGATCAAGGTCAGATCGATGACATTGGCGCCGATGATATTGCCCACGGACATGGAGGCCTCTTTCTTGGCAATGGCGGTCAAGGTGGTGACCAGCTCCGGCAGGGAAGTGCCGATGGCCACCATGGTGACGCCGATGATGCTGGAGGGAACGCCCAGCTGCAGCGCCAGCTCGCTGCCGTAGGTGATGAGCAGCCGGGAGCCCACCACGATGGCGGTGATGCCCGCCGCGAACAAGCCCAGCTTCATGAACATCTGCCGGTGGGAAACGGTGCGGCGGCCCGGATGTTCCTCCCGCCGCTCCGCCATGCCCTGGCGGGCGTCGGCGATGTTGTTGCCGAGATACGTCAGGAAAATGACGAACAGCAGCAGGCTGGGCAGGAAGGCAAGTCCGCCGCCCCGGCACAGGGCCAGCAGCAATCCGCCGCCGGCCATCATCAAAACGGCCTTCAGGTTAAACTGCTTTTTGCTGACCACAGACGGGATGCACACCACGGAGATGCCCAGGATCAGACCCAGGTTGGCGGTGACGGAGCCAACGGCGTTGCCCACCGCCAGGTCCACCTCTCCCTGGAGCACGCCGGTGACGGAGACAGTCAGCTCCGGCAGGGTGGTGGCCAGGGACACGATGGTGGCGCCGATGATGAAGCGGGGCACGCCGGTGCTCTCCGCGATCCAGACGGCGCCGTCCAAAAACCAGTCGCCGCCCTTGACGATCAGCATAAGACCGATCAAAAACAACAATACCGTGATCCAGATATTCATACGTCCTCCCGCGTTTTTCGCAAAAAATAAGCGAGACCCTTACTGCACACCAAACCGCGGCGTTTCATCCGCGGCAGCGGTGCCCAGTAAAAGTCTCGCCTTTTCGACGTGCCCCGGGCGGCTGCGCGCCGCCGTGCTGACGAACCACACCACGCCCCAAGGGGCGCAGGCTACTCCCTTTTACACGCCTATATTATATGAAGGATGGCGTCCGTTTGTCAATGCGAATTTTTCGCTGTCCTCTGGCAAAATCCGGGAGCGGAAGCCCGGGCCGGTCACAGGTATTCCGGGTCGTAGCCGATGTTTTTGACCAGGACCGTCTTGCCGCCCTCCGCCGCGTCCTCCTCCCGGAAGCCGAAGCTGCGGAAAAATCCGCCGGCGCCGCCGCTGCCGTTCAATACCAGGCGCAGGGCGCTGCCCTCCCGCGCCCGGGTGTGCTGCACCGCTTGGCCCAGCAGCTGCACGCCGAAGCCGCGGCCGCGGTACTCCGGGCTCACGCAGGCCAGGGAGATCCAGCCGTTTTCCGGCCCCATCTGCACAAGGCTCACCGGACGGCCCTCCAGATAGCCCACCAGGGTGGGCCGCCGCGCCGCGTCCGCCAGCAGACGGGCGGCGTCAAAGGCCTCCGCCGCGCCGCTCTCCTCCCAGACGGAGGAGACGCAGGCTGTGAAAAAGTCCGCCTGCTCCGGCAGCCGCAGGGGCTCAAAGTACAGCCCCGGCTCCAGGGCACTGTCCCGCTTGCGGGGCTTCTCTCCCGCCAGGTACGCAGCTGTCTGCAGGTGGCTGGTGTCATCCCGGAACACCACCCGCATCTGCCCGTTTTCCGCCTCCACCAGGGACACGGCGGTGTTTCCGCCCACCGGCGTGGCGGAGAGCTGGTCCAGGGTATAGCCCTGCAGCTCCGCCAGCAGCAGGCGGATGGCGTAGCCGTGAGACACCACGGCCACGGTTTTTCCCTCGTTTTCCGCGGCGATCTGCCGCACCGCCGCCAGCACCCGGTCCAGCACCTGCCGGGGCTCCTCCGCCCCCTCCACATGCCATTTTTCCGGGTGGAGGTTGAAGTTTACCAGCTGCTCCCCGTCGGTCCGGGCGATGTCGCCCCATGTCATTTGCTCCCACCGGCCCACGCAGATCTCCCGCAGGTCCCGCCGCCGGTGGAGCTCCAGCCCCTGGGAGCGGTAGATGGCGCCGGCGGTGGCGCAGGTGCGGTACAGGTCGCTGGCGTAGACGGCGTCGATGGGGATGGCGGCGAAGCGCTGCCGCAGCGCCTCCACCTGCCGCCAGCCCCGGTCGGTGAGGATGCTGTTGTACTGTCCCTGGGCGATGCGGTACAGGTTGCCTTCCGCCTCCGCGTGGCGGATGAGATAGATTCTGGTCATAGGTTCCTCCAAGCTGCGTATTCTATTCGCCTTGATTATAACGCGGCGGGCTGCTTTTGGCAAATCTCTCTCCGGCGGATTTTTTTCCGGCGGCCGGGCATACTAGCTCCGTGCCAGAAGGAGTGACGGAATATGAAGATGAATACCGGATTTTGGGTCGGTATCGGCGCCGGCATCGCGGCCGGCGCGGCTATGGGGATGATGATGCCCAGCAGCCGGCAGTCCATGAAAACACAGGTGGGCAAAAGCATCCACAAGCTGGGTGTCGCCGTGGACCACGCCGTGGACGACATCGTCTCCTGACAGCGGGCGGGAAGGGCAGAGGCCCTTCCCGCTGCTTTTTTTGAAAAAATTCATTTTGGGACTTGACTTTACCGGAACCTTTGCTATAATGATAACGCTGTCTCTTAAAGACGGTGCACAAGTTCATTTTTGGACCGGAACTGGAACAGCTATGGAGAAGTCGCCTAGTTGGTCGAGGGCGCATGATTGGAAATCATGTAGGCCCCTAAAGGGTCTCGAGGGTTCGAATCCCTCCTTCTCCGCCATATCGGAGCAAGCGACGTGTCGCTTGCTCCGACTTTTTTATAACCATCCTTGCCGCTGCGCGGCATATCAGAAAAGGAAGTGACCCTCATGAAAACCGGACTGGTCCTGGAGGGCGGCGCCTTCCGCACCATTTTTTCCTCCGGTGTGTGCGACGCTTTTCTGGACGCGGACCTGCCTCTGCCGGATTACACCGTGGGCGTCTCCGCCGGCATTACCTACGGCGTCAGCTATCTCTCCCGCCAGAGCCGGCGGAACCTGCGCGTCCTCACCACGTACGCCAATGACCGCCGGTACATGGGCATGAGGAACTACCTCCGGCCCGGAAACCGCTCCTACTTCGGCCTGGAATTTTCCTATGAGACCATCCCCAACCAGCTGGACCCCTTTGACCATGACACCTTTGAGGCCTATCCCGGCACGGTGGAGGCCGTGGTGACCAACCTCAATACCGGCCGGGCGGACTATCTGCCGGTGCCCCGGCGGGACCGGCACAACCTGCTGCTCCAGGCCACCTGCGCCATTCCCCTCATGTTTCCGGTGTACCACCTGGACGGCCAGCCCTATCTGGACGGCGGCTGCGCCGACGCCATTCCCTGGAAGCGGGCCTTTGACCAGGGCTGCGACCGGGTGGTGGTGCTGCTGACCCGGGAGCGGGAATACCGCAAGGGGCCGGAAAAGACGATGTCCCTGCTGCGGCCGGTGTTTCGGAAATACCCCGCGTTTTTAGAGATCATGTCCACCCGGGCGGAGCGGTATAACCGCTGCCGGGAGGAGTTGTTCGCCCTGGAGCGGGAGGGAAAGGTCCTGGTCATCGCGCCGGAGAGCACCGCCGGCTTTTCCCGGACGGAGCGGGACACGGAGAAGATCCGCCGCATGTGGCAGTCCGGCTACTTCGCCGGCCGCCGGGCCGCGGAGGCCGTTCAGTCGTTTTGGACAACGCCTGTTCTGTAAATTTGCGTAAAAACGTCCCTCTTTCCAGAGGGACGTTTGCTTTTTCGACAAAGGTAACTCGTTTGCGTTGTGCAGGTTGTCGGCTGTTTTACGCAAAATTTACAAAAACAAGATTCTCCTCTTCTCAGGACCGGGGTTTCCCGATATAATAGAAGTGCTGCAAATCCAACGACCTCTCCCACGATCACG
This sequence comes from Dysosmobacter sp. Sow4_B12, assembly GCF_052116665.1. NCBI lineage: Bacteria > Bacillati > Bacillota > Clostridia > Eubacteriales > Oscillospiraceae > Dysosmobacter > Dysosmobacter sp. Sow4_B12. Next base: position 113,918 of record NZ_JBQKKR010000004.1, read on the forward strand.
GCGCGGCGGAAGAACCGAAACGAGAAGGAGACTATATATGGATATTTTTTCCGTTTTCACGCTCTGCGGCGGCCTGGCGTTTTTCCTGTACGGTATGACCACCATGTCCAAAAGTCTGGAAAAAATGGCCGGCGGCAAGCTGGAACGCATCCTCAAGCGCATGACCTCCAATCCCTTGAAAAGCCTGTTGCTGGGCGCCGGCATCACCATTGCCATCCAGTCCTCCTCCGCCATGACGGTCATGCTGGTGGGCCTGGTGAACTCCGGCGTCATGGAGCTGGGCCAGACCATCGGCGTCATCATGGGCTCCAATATCGGCACCACGCTGACGGCGTGGATCTTGTCCCTGACAGGCATCCAGAGTGAGAACGTCTTTGTGAACCTGCTGAAGCCGGAGAATTTCTCTCCTGTCATCGCCCTGGTGGGCATCATCCTCATCATGGGCTCCAAAAAGCAGCGGCGCCGGGACGTGGGGCGCATCATGGTGGGCTTCGCCATTTTGATGTACGGCATGGAGCTGATGAAAAACGCCGTCAGTCCTCTGGCGGATATGCCGGAGTTCTCCAGCCTGCTGACCGCCTTCAATAATCCCCTCCTGGGCGTTGCGGTGGGCGCCGTGTTCACCGGCATCATCCAGTCCTCCGCCGCCTCCGTGGGTATTCTGCAGGCCCTGGCCCTCACCGGCTCCATCACCTATGGCATGGCCATTCCCATCATCATGGGCCAGAACATCGGTACCTGCGTCACCGCCCTCATCTCCGCCATCGGAGTCTCCCGCAACGCCAAGCGGGTGTCCGCCATCCACATCTCCTTCAATGTCATCGGCACCGCCGTCTGCCTGGTGCTGTTCTACGGCGGCAACCTGCTGTTCCACTTCTCCTTTATGAACGCGCCTGTGGGCGCCGTGGGCATCGCCTTCTGCCACACGGTGTTCAACGTTCTGACCACGCTGCTGCTGCTGCCCTTCTCCCGCCAGCTGGAAAAGCTGGCGCGGAGGATGGTCAAGGCCGAGACCAAGTCCGAGCAGTTCGCCTTCCTGGACCCCCGCCTGCTGCGGACCCCCGGCGTGGCCATCAGCGAGTGCGTGTCCATGACCAACCGCATGGGCGAGCTTGCCCACCAGAACCTGCTGCTGTCCTTGCGGCAGCTGACGGATTACAGCGAGTCCCGGGAGGCGGAGATCCTCGCCAACGAGGACAAGCTGGACATCTACGAGGACCGGCTGGGCAGCTATCTGGTCCAGATCTCCCAGCACGGCGTGTCCATGGACGACATCCGCACCGTTTCCCGCCTGCTCCACGCCATCGGCGACTTCGAGCGCATCGGCGACCACGCGCTGAACCTGCAGGAGTCCGCCCAGGAGATCCACGACAAGGGCATCCGCTTCTCCGACAGCGCTGGGGCGGAGCTCCGCGTGCTGATGGACGCCCTGGAGGATATTCTGAATCGGGCCTTTTCCTGCTTCGCCGCGGACGACGCCCAGGCGGCCTTTGATGTGGAGCCTCTGGAGGAGACCATGGACCGCCTGATCGAGGAGGTCCGCATGCGGCACATTCAGCGGCTGCAGACCGGCGACTGCACCATTCAGACGGGCTTTGTCCTCAGCGACCTGCTGACCAACTTCGAGCGCGTCTCCGACCACTGCTCCAACATCGCCGTCTGCGTCATTGAGGAGCAGGACGCCAACCTGGACCGCCACGCCTATATCCACGACCTGCAGGCCGACGGCAGCTTCGCCCAGCGGCTGAAGCGGGACCTGGACACGTACCGCCTGCCCCAGCTTTAAAAAACATGCGGACAAGCAGCCCGGAAAGCACCGCTTTCCGGGCTGCTTTCATTTGACTGCTTCCAGATAGGCCGCCGCCATATGGGCGGCCACGGCGCCGTCCGCCGCGGCGGTGACCACCTGCCGCAGCCGCTTGGAGCGTACATCTCCGGCGGCGAACACGCCGGGCACCGCTGTGGCCGTGGTCTCGTCCGCAGCCACATAGCCTGCCGGGTCCAGGGGCAGCTGGCCTGCCAGCAGGGCGGTCTCCGGCTGGCGGCCGATGGCCACGAACACCCCGGCGCAGGGCAGCAGCGCCTGCCGGCCGGAGACCAGGTCCCGGTACTGCAGGCCGGCGACCGCCTTGTCCCCGGTGATGGCTTCCACAGCGGCGTTCCAGAGAAAGCGCACATTTCCCGCCTGCTCCAGAGCCTGGACGCCCTGCCGCTCCGCCCGGAGCGTATCCCGCCGGTGGACCACCGTCACCTGGCGGCACAGGCGGCTGAGGGTCAGAGCCTCGGACACGGCGGAGTTGCCGCCGCCCACCACTGCCACGTCCCGCCCCCGGAAGAAGGCGCCGTCGCAGGCGGCGCAGAAGCTGACGCCCCTTCCCAAAAGCCGCTCTTCCCCGGGGATGCCCAGCCTTCGGGGAAAGGCCCCGGCGGCGTAGATGAGGGCCCGGCCGGCAAAGGTCCCGGCCTCCGTCTCCGCCAGCTTCTTCGGCCCCGGCAGGCGCAGGGCCGTCACCCGGGCCAGCACCGTCGCCGCGCCGGACCGCTCCGCTCCCTGGCGCATCCGCTCCGCCAGATACCATCCTTTCACCGCCTGGGGCTCGCCGGGGTAGTTCTCCACAGACTCCGCGGCGGCCAGCTGGCCGCCGGGGGCGGTGCCCTCCAGCACCAGGGTCGTCAGCCCGCTGCGGGCGGCGTACAGCGCCGCCGTGTATCCCGCCGGGCCGCCGCCCACGATCAGCACATCCGCGTTTTGTTCCATACCGGCACCTTCCTTTCGGGTATAGTATGGCGCCTCCTGCGAAAAATACCCCCATCACCGAAAACAGGAGGAATGACCATGTCCGTGGAACTGACTGACAGCGAGACGCTGAAAAACCTCATGCGGGCCTTCGCCGGAGAGAGCCAGGCCCGCAACCGATACACCTTCGCCGCCTCTTTGTGCCGGCAGCAGAAGCTGCCTGTCCTGGAAGCGGTGTTTCTCTTCACCGCCGGACAGGAGAAGGAGCACGCGGAGATCTTCTATCGCCACATGAAGCCGGCGGCGGGACGCACCGTTTCCATTGACGGCGGTTATCCCGTGGACCAAACGGCCGCCGTGGCCCAGCTGCTGCGCCGCGCCCAGCACAACGAATACGAGGAGTTCGACCCGGTGTACCCCGCCTTCGCGGAGACCGCCCAGGCGGAGGGGTTCGCGGAGATCGCGGCCTCCTTCCGGAACATCGCCGCCATCGAGCAGACCCACGGCAGCCGCTTCGGCTATTTCGCGGACCTGCTGGAGGGGGAAAAGCTCTTCGTGTCCGACACGGTGTGCGGCTGGATGTGCCTCAACTGCGGCCACATCCACCAGGGCACGGAGGCGCCGGAGCACTGCCCGGTGTGCCGGCACGAGCAGGGGTATTTCATCCGTCTGGAGCTGGCCCCCTGGGGCGGCGCCCGGGTGCTGGGGAGGTGAGGCGGCCATGGCGTATGTGGACCCAAAGCTGCGGCCCCGGCTGGAGAGCCTTTCCCCGGAGCTCCGCGCCGCCATTCTGGCGCGAAACGTGCCCCTGCGCACCCTGGGAGATTTGATCGGCGTGCTGGAGGGCATTGTCGCGGAGGCGGAAGGAAATCCCTAAGCGGCAAAAGGGGGCGGCGGAGGCCGCCCTCTTTCACATGTGGCGTGAATATTCACTCTAATATTCATTTTCTTTTTCGGCGAATCTAGTCAAACTATACATAAATTCCCTATAAATCCGGGAAAAACGCAGGGACTGCTTGACAACTTTACCAATTATGACCAAATAAATATTCATTTTGAGTGAAAAAGTATTGACATTCCACGCAGGACGTGGTAAGGTTAGGCATGTTCCGAGGGAAGACGATTCCCTCTGCATCATCAATACACCCGCCTGCGCGGGAAAACATTTTGGAAGAGGATGAATCATCATGAAAAAGCTGTTTGCATTGCTGCTGACGCTGGCAATGGTCCTGTCCCTGGCCGCCTGCGGCGGCAAGAAGGAAGAGGCTCCCGCCCAGGCTCCTGCCGAGACCCCCGCGGAAGAGCCCGCCGAGGCCGCCCTCACCACCGTGACCGAGGGCGTGCTGACTGTGGCCACCAGCCCCGACTTCGCTCCCTATGAGTTCTACTCCATCGGCGAGGACGGCACCCCCACCCTGGCCGGCTTCGACATGGCCCTGGCCCAGTACATCGCCGATTACATCGGCCTGAAGCTGGAGGTCATCCCCATGGACTTTGACGGCGTTCTGACCGAGCTGGCCACCAAGACCGTGGACCTGGGCATGGCCGGCCTCAGCCCCGACCCCAAGCGTGCCGACGCCATGGATTTCTCCGACCTCTATTACAAGGGCGGCCAGTCCTTCGTGTGCGTGAAGGGCAACGCCGACAAGTTCACCTCTTTGGAGGACACCAACAAGGCTGAGTACTCCATCGGTGCCCAGACCGGCTCCATCCAGATGGACCTGGCCAACGAGAACTCCCCCGACGCCGACATCATCGCCCTGCCCAAGGTCACCGATCTGATCTCCGAGCTGCTGACCGGCAAGCTGGACGGCGCTTACATCGAGACCGACGTGGCCAAGAGCTATCAGAAGAACTATCCCGAGCTGGAGATCGTTCTGGATGTCCCCTATGACAGCGAAGGCTCCGCCATCGGCGTGAGCAAGGGCAATGAGGCGCTGCTGGCCGCCGTCAACGAGGCCATCGCCGCCGCTCTGGCCGACGGCAGCATGGAGACCTTCGTGGCCGAAGCCAACGAGCTGGCTTCCGGCGAGAAGTACGAGGGCCTGCTGGACGCCCAGGGCCAGGTGCAGCAGTAAGCGCGCCGGCTGTCTTTGAAAGGACCCCCAATTCCTCCCCCCAATTCTGGGGGGAGGAATTGGTGTGTTTTTCGCGTCTCCGACTCTATTTTGAAAGGAGCCCCTCATGGACCACTTTATCCAACTGTCGAATTTTTCGAAAATCGTGCCCTATGCGCAAATGTTCGAGCAGGGCCTTGTGGTCACGGTCTTGCTGTCCCTGTTCACGGTGCTCATCGGCTTTGTGCTGGCTTTGCTGCTGGCCTTGATGCGGATGTCCAATGTCCGCCCCTTCCGCTCCTTGGGCTTGGATCAGTACGGCCACCTGCGGGACGGCGGCTTTTTGCTGACCCTCAGCAAATTCAACCCCCTCAGCTTCCTGGCCACCGCCTATGTGGAGGTCCTGCGCTCCACCCCTGTGATCGTGCAGGTCATGATCATTTACTACGGCGTGTTCGGCATCATCGACCTTCCCCGGTTCACCGTGTTCGGCTTCATCAAATTTGAGCGGTTTTTCCCCGGCGTGGTGGCCCTGGGCATGAACTCCGGCGCGTACCTGTGCGAGATCATCCGTTCCGGCCTCCAGTCTGTGGACGGCGGCCAGACGGAGGCCGCCCGTTCCCTGGGCTTGACCCAGAAGCAGAACCTGCGCTTCATCATCCTGCCCCAGGCGGTGAAGAACATCCTGCCGGCTATCGCCAACGAGTTCGTGGTCATCATCAAGGAATCCGCCATTACATACACCATCGGCGTGCAGGACATCATGTCCGCCGTCCAGCAGGTGAAGGGCGCCACCTTCGTCATCATCGAGCCCCTGCTGGTGGCGACGGCCATTTACTTCTGCCTGTGCTTCCCCACCTCCAAGGTCATTGCCTATTTTGAAAGGAGAATGAGCCGTGGCGACAAGAGATAGTCTCATCCAGGTCACCGACCTGAAAAAATACTATAACAAGGGCGCCATCAAGGCGCTGGATGGCGTCACGGTGAACATCGACCGGGGTGACGTGATGGTGGTCATCGGCCCCTCCGGCTCCGGCAAATCCACGTTCCTGCGCAGCTTGAACCTGTTGGAGGAGCCCACCGGCGGCACCATCGTCTTTGACGGCGTGGATATCACCAAGAAAAAGGTGAGAAACGACCAGGGCAAGCTGGTGAAGCTGGATATTGACCATCACCGCCAGAAGATGGGCATGGTGTTCCAGCACTTCAACCTGTTCCCCCACATGACCATTCTGGACAATATGACCCTGGCCCCTATCCAGGTCAAGCATATGGACAAGGCCGCCGCAGAGGAAAAGGCCCTGGCGCTGCTGGACCGGGTGGGCCTGCGGGACCGTGCCGGCGCCTATCCCATCCAGCTCTCCGGCGGACAGAAGCAGCGTGTGGCCATCGTCCGGGCCCTGGCCATGGAGCCGGAGGTCATGCTGTTTGACGAGCCCACCTCCGCCCTGGACCCCGAGATGGTGGGCGAGGTGCTGGAGGTCATGCGGCAGCTGGCCCAGGAGGGCATGACCATGGTGGTGGTCACTCACGAGATGGGCTTTGCCCGGGAAGTGGGCAACCGGGTGCTGTTCATGGCGGACGGGAAGCTGCTGGAGGAGGGCTCTCCGGAGGATATTTTCGGCAATCCCCAGCATCCCAGACTGAAAGACTTTTTGAGCAAAGTTCTTTAAACTGCAAGGGCACGCACTTCCGTGCGTGCCCATTTCATCAGAAAGGGAGCGTTTTTATGACAAAAGAAAAGCAGGCGGCCATCGCCGCCGTGGAGGAAAAAGCGGCGGTCATTGCCGACGTGGCGGACAGCGTGTGGGGCTACGCGGAGCTGTCGCTCCAGGAGGAGCGCTCCGCCGCCAAGTATTGCCAGGTATTGGCCCGGGAGGGTTTCACGGTAGAGAAGGGCATCTGCGGCATCTCCACCGCCTTTTCCGCCAGCTTTGGCAGCGGCCGGCCCGTCATCGGCATTTTGGCGGAGTATGACGCCCTGTCCGGCCTGTCCCAGAAGGCGGGGAGCCTGACGCGGGAGGAGCTCATCCCCGGCGGCTGCGGTCACGGCTGCGGCCACAACCTGCTGGGCGCCGGCGCCCTGGCAGCGGCGCTGGGCGTCAAGGCGTATCTGGAGCGCACGGCCTGTCCCGGCACCGTGGTGCTGTACGGCTGCCCCGGCGAGGAGGGCGGCGCCGCCAAGGCCTTCATGGCCCGGGAAAAGCTGTGGTACGGCCTGGACGCGGCGCTGACCTGGCATCCGAAGGACGTGAACGAGGTGGTCACCGGCTCGTCCAACTCCTGCATCCAGACCCAGTACAAATTCACCGGCGTCGCCGCCCACGCCGCCGGGGACCCGGACCGGGGCCGCAGCGCCCTGGACGCGGTGGAGCTGATGAACATTGGCGTCCAATTCCTGCGGGAGCATATGAGCGACAAGGCCCGGGTCCACTACGCCATCACTGACGCCGGCGGCCGCAGCCCCAATGTGGTGCAGCCCCGGGCCAGTGTGCTGTACATGGTCCGCTCCAACCACGTGGCGGAGGCGGTGGAGCTTCAAAAACGGGTGGATGACATCGCCAAGGGTGCCGCCCTCATGACCGGCACCACCTTTGAAAAGCAGTTCATCGACGGCCTGGCGGACACAGTCCCCAATCATACTCTGGAAACGGTGCTGTACCGCAACTTCGAGGCACTGGGTGTGCCTGCCCACACGGCGGAGGAAAAACGCTTTGCCGGCGCCCTGGCAAAGACCTATCCCGGCAGCGACGGCGTGCCCGGCATCGGCGCGGATTTCGATGCAGACGTGGCGGAGCAGGTGCGGCAGCTGCGGGCAAGCATAGGCGGCGCATTGAACGACTTCCTGGCGCCTTTGTACCAGGGGCCCGCCTTTGAGCCCGGCTCCACCGATGTGGGGGACGTCAGCTGGCAGACGCCCACGGGCCAGATCCATGTGGCGGCCTGGCCCAACGGCTGCCCCGGCCACAGCTGGCAGAACGTGTCCTGCGGCGGCACGGAGATCGGCCGCAAGGCCGCCGTCCACGCCGGCAAGGTGTTGGCGGCCGCGGCCATTGACCTGCTGACGGACCCGTCATTGCTGGAGGCCGCCAGAGCGGAGTTCCAAAAGCAGACGGCGGCGGGCTATACCTGCCCCATCCCCGCCGACGCGGTGCCCGTGGTGCCGGACTGAGCCAGAGAGCCCGCTTTCCCTGGACATTCCAAACAGCGGATGGTACAATGGGGAAAACCAGGAACGGCTTGAAAAGGGAGGATGCACACATGAAATATTCCGTCAACATTGAGGTCATCTATAAAGAGATGCCCTTTGCGGAGCGGTTCGCCGCCGCCAAGCGGGACGGCTTCCAATACGTGGAGATCTGGGACTGGGAATCCAAGGACCTGGAGGAGCTGAAGTCCCTGTGCCGCCGGTACGGCCTGGAGATCTCCTGCATGGGCGGCGACGGTCCCATCTCCCTGTGCGACCCCGCCCACGGGGAGGAGTATCTGGCCTATCTGCGCAGGTCCTTGCAGGTTGCCCGGGACGTGGGCTGCAAGCTGCTGGCCGTTCATTCCAACGAACTGCTGCCGGAGCCCCGGCAGTACGCGGCGGACCTGTTTCCCCAGTACAGCGACGCGGAGAAGTTCATGGCCATGTACCGCTCCCTGGCCGCCATTGCCCCCGAGGCGGAGCAGGCCGGTGTGACGCTGTGCCTGGAGGCCTTGAATGTGGAGACCGACCATCTGGGTAACTTCTTGAAATACACCAAGGACGCGGCGGAGATCGTCCGCATGGTGGCTTCTCCCAACGTGAAGATCCTGTACGATGCCTATCACATGTACCTCAATGAGGGCAAGATCATAGAGACCCTGCGGAAATACCAGTCCCTCATTGGCTGCATCCACATCGCCGATGCCCCCGGCCGCGGGGAGCCCGGCACCGGCTGCATCAATTACCGGGCGGTGCTCCAGGACCTGTATGACCACGGCTACGACCAGATGATCGCCTTCGAGCTGTACCCCCGGCAGGGCTCCGCCGCCGCGGTGGAGGCCATTAACGCGGTCCGCGCAGGGCTTTAAAACGGTTGTGAATGTCCCCGTGTCTTTTGCACGGGGACATTTTCAGCAATTGCAACAAAATGCATACAAAATATTTTTTAGCCAAAACAAAATTTTTGTTTGATTTTGCCTGCGGAGCTTGCTACAATGACTTATGGTCATACCAGTACTACCGTAAGGAGGCTCTCACCATGCAAAACTCAGCGTCCCGCCAGGACCTGCTGTTCCAGTTCCACGGTACACCCCCCATCGGCACATCCCTCTCCCTGGCCCTGCAGCATCTGGTGGCCATGATCGTGGGCTGCGTTACACCGCCCATCATCATCGCCGGCGCCATCGGCCTTTCCCAGGCGGACCGGGTGCTTTTGATCCAGGCGTCCTTGGTCATGTCCGCCGTGTCCACGCTGCTGCAGCTCTTTCCCATCGGCAAGCGGTTCGGCTCCGGCCTGCCGGTGATTCTGGGCGTCAGCTTTGCCTATGTCCCCAGCATGCAGGCCATCGCCTCCTCCGGCGGCGGCGTCAGCGCCATTGCCGGCGCCATGCTGGTGGGCGGCGTGGTGGCGGTCATCGTGGGCATCTTTGTGAAAAAGATCCGGCTGTTGTTCCCGCCTGTCATCACCGGCACGGTGGTGTTTACCATCGGCCTGTCCCTGTATCCCACCGCCATCAACTACATGGCCGGCGGCACCGCCAACACCTATGAATCCGTGGTAGAGGCCCGGGGCCTGACGGAGGCGTTGGTGTACGGCTCCTGGCAGAACTGGCTGGTGGCGGCCTTGACGCTGACGGCGGTCATGGTCCTCAACCACTACGGCAAGGGCATCTGCAAGCTGGCCTCCATTCTGCTGGGGATGCTTTTCGGGTATGTGGTGGCGCTGCTGTTCGGCATGGTGAGCTTTGCCGACGTGGGCACAGCCGCCTGGTTCTCCCTGCCCCGTTTCATGCACTTCGGCGTTACCTTCGATGCCGCCTCCTGCGTCGCCATCGGCTTACTGTTTGCCATCAACTCCATCCAGGCCATCGGCGACTTCACCGCCACCACCGTGGGCGGCCTGGACCGGGACCCCACGGACCGGGAGCTCCAGGGCGGCATCATCGCCTACGGCGTCAGCAATATCCTGGCGGCTCTCTTCGGCGGCCTGCCCACCGCCACCTACTCCCAGAACGTGGGCATCGTCACCACCAACAAGGTGGTCAACCGGACGGTGTTCACCTTTGCCGGCTGCTTTTTGCTGCTGGCGGGCGTGTCCCCCAAGTTCGCCGCGCTGCTGACCACCATTCCCCAGTGCGTGCTGGGCGGCGCCACTGTCACCGTGTTCTCCACCATCGCCATGACCGGCATGAAGCTCATTGCCTCCCAGGATCTGACGGCCCGGAACACCACCATCGTGGGCCTGTCTGCCGCCCTGGGCGTGGGCATCTCCCAGGCCAGCGCCGCCTTGAACCAGTTCCCGGCGGCAGTCACCATGATCTTCGGCAAGTCCCCCGTGGTCATCGCCACCCTTATGGCGGTGCTGCTGAATCTCATTCTGCCCAAGGAAAAGGCCTAAAACCAAAAAACAGAGCCGGCGAAAGCCGGCTCTGTTTTTTGGTTTCACAGTGTGCCCGCGATGTCCCGCACCAGACGGGCGGTCATGCCCCACACGGCGCGGCCATGCCAGTACCACACGGGCACGTCCACCCAGCCGTGGTTCCAGGGATAGTCCCGGGGGATGCCCACGGATTCATAGGGGAAGTCCTCCGGCACCTGGGGCACCAGCTCGTAGCGCCAGGGCTCCGGCGCCGTTTCCTTGAAAAAGCGCAGCGGTGCGGTGAACACCTCCGCCACCTCGGCGGGGGAGGGGGACATGGCGGCAAAGCCCGCAGGGGACACCAGCCCCAACACCGGCCGCAGCAAAAAGCCCATCTGGTTGCAGATGAAATCCGGCGTGCCCAGAACGGTGACGGCGGAGGGGGGGATAGACAGCTCCTCCTCCGTCTCCCGCAGAGCGCACTGGACGGGGGATTCCTCCGCCTCCATGCGGCCGCCGGGGAAGCACACCTCGCCGGGCTGGCTGAGGTTCCGGCCCCGGACCTCGAAAAGCAGGTGCAGGCCGTCCGGCCGCTCCACCAGTGGGCAGAGGACGGCATAGCTGTGCCGGGCGCCCAACAGTCCCGGCTGATGGCCGCCGTACCGGCGGTACAGGGCGTCCAGCTCCCTCACAGCAGCATCCGCAGGGCGGCCTGGTGGTTGTGGATGTTTACCTTGGCGGCGCTGGGGGCATACTCTCCATCCAGGGACCAGGGCAGGTCCTCCTCGGTCTCCAGGTGGATGGAGGAGACATGGCGGAATACCAGACCCTCGCTGTCGTACTGCTGGTTCAGCAGTGCCACCACCAGGTTCTGCAGGTCCAGGGCGGTCCTGGGATTGGGGACCAGCAGCAGCTCGAACTTGCCGTCGTCCAGCACCACCCGCTCCGGGTCCAGCTTCATGAGCCCGCCGATGGAGGTGGAGTTGCACACGGCGCCGAACAGGTATTCCCCGTCCAGCACCTCACCGTCGGCGGTGAGGCGGACGCGGTAGGGCCGCAGGGTGTTGAGGTCCTTCATGCCCTCCAGAATATAGGCGAAGTGGCCCAAGGCGTTTTTGGCGGCCTGGGAGGCGGAATAGGAGCTTTTGGTAAAGGCACCGAAGGAGGCCACGTACACGAAGCACCGCTCATTCCACTGGCCGATGTCCAGCTGGCAGGGCACATTGCGGACAATGGACATGGCCGCCATGACAGGGTTGCCGGAGATCTGGAGGCTGGCGGCGAAGTCGTTGGTGCTGCCCTGGGGCAGATAGCCCAGAAGCGGACGGTGCTCCAGCTTCACGAGGCCGGAGATGACCTCGTTGAGGGTGCCGTCGCCGCCGGCGGCTACTACCAGGTCGTAATCGCCGCCCTCCCGGGCGGCGGTGATGGCGGCGTCACCGGGAGCGGTGGTCTTGTGCAGGGAGACCAGATACCCCGCTTGGGAAAAAACAGCGATAGCGTCAAACAGGGGGCTGCGGGATTTGCTGCGGCCCGCCCGGGGATTGACGATGAAAAGAAGCTTTTTCTGGGTCATGGAACGCCTCCTAAAAAGACGAAACGGAACGGTCATATGTGAGAGGTAGTATATCACGGGAAAATGAGGATTGCAATTCCTCCGGGGTCCGTGTAGAATAAAAATGTCAGAGGAGGTGGCCAAATGAAGCGGAAGGACGGACATGTGACGCTGGGAGTGACGGTGTTCTGCACGGTCAGCGCCATTTTGCTGCTGTATGATACCTTCTTTGGCAGCCGGGTGCTGCAGTCCTTTGGCCGGCAGTTCCTCTCCGCCCTGTCGCCTGTGCTCTACGGCGCTTTTTTCGCCTATTTGCTGACGCCCATGGTCAACTATTTTGAAGAGCTGTTCCTGCCCAAGGGGAAAAAGCTCGAAAAAGGGAAGCGGACCTCCGCGGGGCTCCGGGCGCTGAGCATCCTGCTGACCTGGGCCATCATCGCCGTGCTTTTGTACCTGCTGGCCTCCGTGCTGCTGCCGGAGCTGTATAAGAGCATTGCCCAGCTGCTTTCCAACATCGAGACCTATTACCACACCATCAGCGGCTGGGTGGCTCATCTGCTGGAGACATATCCGCCGCTGGAGCACTGGGTGAGCCAGCAGCTGGATCTGTCCTACAACAGCCTCATGAACTGGATCACCAAGGAGGTGCTGCCCCAGGCCTCCACACTGATGACCATTGTCTCCGGCAGCGTGTTCGGCCTGGTGAGCTTTTTGAGCGACCTGCTGGTGGGCATCATCGTGTCCATCTATTTCCTGGCCACCAAGGAGACCTGCGCCGCCCACGCCCGGAAGGTGGTGTGCGGCCTGTTCCCCAAGGAGCAGGTCTACTGGCTGCTGCGGGGCGCCGCCAAGGTGGACAGCATCTTCGCCGGCTTCGTCCGGGGCAAGCTGCTGGATTCCCTCATCATCGGCATCATCTGCTTTGTGGGCTGCTCCATTTTGAAATTTCCCTATACGCCCCTGGTGTCCGTCATCGTGGGCGTCACCAATGTGATCCCCTTTTTCGGCCCCTTCCTGGGGGCCATCCCCAGCACGTTCCTTATTTTGCTGGTGTCCCCCATGAAGGCGCTGTACTTCGTGCTGTTCGTGCTGCTGCTGCAGCAGCTGGACGGCAACATCATCGGCCCCAAGATCCTGGGGGACAAGACGGGCCTTTCCAGCCTGTGGGTCATCATCGCCATTTTGGTGGGCGGCAGCTTCTTCGGCCTTGTCGGCATGTTCTTCGGCGTGCCGGTGTGCGCCTGCCTGTACAGCGCCGCCGACTTCCTGGTGCGGGTGCTGCTGAAGAAGCGGGGCCTGCCCCTGGAGACGGAGGCCTATGCCGCCGGCACACCGGAGAGGACGGCGCCGGCCGCGGAGGGGTCCGGGACGGAAGAGGAAGAAAAACCGTAATTTTTTGCGAAATCCTCTTGCAATCGACCATGCTATCGTGTACAATACAGCCTTGCGGGAGCTTGTTATAAAAATAACGACTACCCGCAAGGCTCCTTTTACAATTGAATAGAGCCGACCATTTCTGTCAGGGCGGACAGCTTCCGCCCAACACTGACCTCAAAGAGGCAGTGATGCAAAGGAGAAACCAAGATGAAGAAGAAACTCATGGCGTTCCTTCTTCTGGCAAGTCTCCTGTGCGCCGCACTCACCGGTTGCGGAGGCAGCAGCACAGAGAAGACCCCGGAAGACGGACAGACACAAGGCGGCTCTACCGACGCGGTGGCCAACGAGATCACGGTGGGCATCGCGCAGGACCTGGACGACAGTCTTGACCCTCACCTGGCGGTGGCGGCAGGAACCAAGGAAGTCATGTTCAATGTGTTCGAGGGCTTGATGAAGCCCACTTCTACGGGAGATCTGACCCCTGCTGTTGCTGAAAGCTACACCGTTTCCGAGGATCGGCTGACCTACACCTTTACCCTGCGTGAGGGCGTGAAGTTCCACAACGGTGACGAAGTGACGGCGGAGGATGTTGTATATTCCATTAGCCGCTGCGCCGACACCACGGACGGAACTCCGCTGGTGGAGGCGTTTTCTGTTATCCAGTCGGTAGAGGCCGTGGATGCGCGCACCGTCGCCATCACCATCTCCGAGCCCAGCAACGAGTTTATTTCCTATATGACCACCGCCATCCTGCCTGCCGATTACGACCAGCAGGATACCGCCCCCGTGGGCACCGGCCCGTTCAAGTTTGTCTCCCGGGCCGCCCAGGACAACATCGTTCTGGAGAAGTTTGACGAGTATTGGGGCACCCCCGCGTATCTGGACAAGGTGACCTTCAAGATCATGGAGAATGCCGACAGCCTGGTGATGAGCCTTCAGAGCGGCGCCATCGACCTGTGCTCCCACTTGACCAGCACCCAGGTGGCCCAACTGGGCGACGATTTCTACGTGGCCGAGGGCACCATGAACCTGGTGCAGGCCCTGTACTTGAACAACGCGGAAAAGCCCTTTGACGACGTGCGGGTCCGCCAGGCCCTGTGCTACGCCGTGGACAAGCAGGGCATCATCGACCTGGCCTTTGACGGCTACGGCAGCCCCATTGGCTCCAGCATGTACCCCGCCTTCGGCAAGTATTTTGACGAAAGCCTGACCAATTATTACACTAAGGACGTGGAAAAGGCGAAGAGCCTCCTGGCCGATGCCGGCTATCCCAACGGCTTTGAGATGACCATTACCGTTCCCTCCAACTACCAGCCCCACATCGACACCGCCCAGGTGCTGGTGGAGCAGCTGAAGGAGATCGGCGTCACCGCCAAGATCGAGCTGGTGGAGTGGGGCACCTGGGTGTCCGACGTGTATGCCGGCCGCCAGTTCCAGTCCACCGTGGTGGGCGTGGACGCCTCCAACATGACCGCCCGTGCCCTGCTGGAGCGGTTCACCTCTGATTATGCCAAGAACTTTATCAATTATAACAACGCCGATTACGATGCCCTGTTCCAGCAGGCTCTGGTGACCTACGATGACGGGGAGCAGACCGCCATCTACAAGGCCATGGAGAAGAATCTGACCGAGAACGCCGCCAACGTCTACATCCAGGACCTGGCGGACCTGGTGGCCGTGCGGCAGGGACTGGAGGGCGTGACCTTCTATCCCATCTACGTACTGGACCTGTCCACGGTGCGGTACGCACAGTAATATGAAGAGCGGCAGAGCCTTTGCCGCTTGCCCGGAAAGGGGATGATGACCATGAAATACGCGGCAAAACGCATCGCGATGCTGCTGGTGACCATGATCATCGTCTCCTTTTTGGCGTTTGTGGCCTTTTCCCTGGTCTCCGGCAGCGCCGCCGAGATCATGCTGGGCACCCAGGCCACCCCGGAAAAGGTGGCGGCCCTGGAAAAGGAGATGGGCCTGGACCGGCCGCTGATGGTGCGCTACGGGGAGTGGCTGCTGGGCTTTTTCACCGGCGACCTGGGCACCTCCATCAGCTATAAGCAGCCGGTATGGCAGCTTATCGCCCCCAAGGTGCGGGTGACGCTGTGCCTGAGCGTTTTGAGCTTTTTGCTGATCGTGGCGGTGTCCATTCCCGTGGGCGTCCGCTCCGCCCGCCGGGCGGGAGGACGCCTGGACGGCGTGGGTACGGCGCTGAACCAGCTTTGCATGGCGGTGCCGCCCTTTTTCACCGGCATCTTGCTGACCTGGCTGTTCAGCACCGCCCTGCGGTGGTTCACCCACGGCAAGTTCCCGGACCTGGGGACGGATTTCCCCGGCGCCGTGAAGTATTTGTTCTTCGCCGCCATCTCCATCGCCATCCCACGGGTGGCCATGACGGTGCGGATGCTGCGCAGCACGGTCCTGGGGGAGATGCAGAAGGACTATGTCCGCACCGCCATCTCCCGGGGCAACGACCGCACCGGCGTGCTGTACGGCCATGTGCTGAAAAACGCCCTGGTGCCTGTGGTCACGTTCCTGGCCCAGACCATGGCGGAGATCGTGGCGGGCAGCATCGTGGTGGAGCAGGTGTTCGCCATCCCGGGCCTTGGGCGGCTGCTGGTGGCCTCCATCTCCAACCGGGACTATCCGGTGGTCCAGGCCATTGTGGTGATCCTGGCCTTCTGGGTGGTGCTGGCAGGCACCGTGGCGGACCTCATCAACCAGCGGATCGACCCCCGCCTGCGGCTGGGAGGTGACGCATGAAGCGTTTGAACGGATATCTGAAAGCGGGCCTCCTGCTGACGGGCTTTATGACGCTGATGATCGTGGTGGGCTATTTCTGGACGCCCTATGACCCCTCCGCCATGATGGCGGGGCCCAAGCTGTCCGGACCCACCCTCCATAACCTTATGGGTACGGACAATTTCGGCCGCGACATCTTCAGCCGCGTGCTGAAGGGCGCCGGCACCACCTTCGCCATCGCCGCCGCCACCGTGGCCATCGGCGCTGTGTGCGGCACGGTGGTGGGCGCCCTCACCGGCTATTTCGGCGGCGTGGTGGACGAGGTCCTCATGCGCCTCAACGACGCCCTCACCGCCTTTCCCAGCATCCTGCTGGCCCTGGTCATCATCAGTGTCCTGGGCCCCGGCAACAAGTACAACGTGGTGCTGGCCCTGGGCATCGTGTTCATCCCCAGCTTCGCCCGGGTCACCCGGACGGCCTTCGCCGCCCTGCGGGACGTGAACTACGTGAAAAGCGCCCGGCTCATGGGCGCGGGCAGCGGCCGCATTTTGCTGGTGCACATGCTGCCCAACACCGTCCACGTGCTGCTGCCGGCCATCACCATCGGCTTCAACAACGCCGTGCTGGCGGAGGCCTCCATGAGTTATTTGGGCATCGGTGTCACCCCGCCGGACGCCTCCTTGGGCTATATGCTCTCCGAGGCCCAGAGCATGTTCACCGCCGCCCCCTGGTACGCGGTGTCCACAGGCTTGACCATCATTTTGCTGGTGTTCGGCGTGGGCCTTATCGGCGAGGGACTGCAGCGCCGGGGCAGGGAGGTGGCCTAATGCTGGAGATCAAAGACTTACATGTGAAATTCCACGCCCGGGACCGGGAGGCCGTGGGCGGCGTCAGCTTCACCATTCAAAACGGCGAGATTTTAGGCCTGGTGGGGGAGTCCGGCTCCGGCAAATCCGTCACCGCCATGAGCATCGCGGGGCTGCTGCCCCGGAAGCAGTGCGATTACTCCGGCCAGATTCTGTTGGACGGCACGGAGCTTCTCCACGCGGACCGTACGCTTTTGCGGAAGGTCCAGGGCAAGGACATCGGCGTGGTGTTCCAGGAGCCTATGAGCGCCATGGACCCGCTGATGAAGGTGGGCCGACAGGTGGAAGAGGTGCTGCGGCTTCACGACAATATGCCGCCTCAGGAGCGGCGGCGCCTGGCGCTGGAGGCCCTGGCGGCGGTGGAGCTGCCGGACCCGGAGGGCGTCTATGAAAAATATCCCCACGAGCTCTCCGGCGGCATGCTCCAGCGGGCCATGATCGCCGCGGCCATCATCATCCGACCGAAGCTCCTTCTGCTGGACGAGCCCACTACCGCCCTGGATGTGACCATCCAGGCGCAGATTTTGGAGCTGCTGAAAAAACTGAACCGGGAATCCGGCATCTCCATGCTGTTCATCTCCCACAACCTGAATGTGGTGCGCAAGCTCTGCACCCGGGTGGCGGTGATGCAGCGGGGGCTGCTGGTGGAGGAGGGGGAGACCGACCGGGTGTTCTACCACCCCCAGCACCCCTACACCCAGCGGCTTATTGCCGCCATCCCCACCCGGACACGGAAGGAGGAGCAATCATGAACGACGATCTGGTGCTCTCCCTCCACCATGTGACCAGTGGCTACCACGAGGGTGGCCGCTTCCGGAAGGGGAGCTATCACGAAGTCCTCCACGACGTGTCCTTTGACGTCCTCCACGGCGAGATTTTGGGACTGGTAGGCGAGTCCGGCACCGGCAAGTCCACTCTGGCTCGGACCATTCTGGGCATGGTGCAGCCGGACCAGGGGGAGGTCATCCACTATACCAAGCGGCCCCAGATGATCTTCCAGGACCCGTACAGCTCGTTGAACCCCGCCTACACGGTGGAGTGGATATTGGAAGAGCCCCTGCGTATTTACGGCAAGTACGACGCCCCGGAGCGAAAGCGCCGGGTGCGGGAGATGCTGCGCCTGGTGGAGCTGCCGGAGGAGTGCTTGCACGCCAAGCCGGCGGAGCTCTCCGGCGGCCAGCGCCAGCGGGTGTCCATCGCCACGGCCCTCATCCAGCGGCCCCGGTTCCTCGTTGCCGACGAGCCGGTCAGTGCCCTGGACGTGACCATCCAGGCCCAGATCTTAAAGCTGCTGAAGGACCTGCGAAATGAGCTGGACCTCAGCTATCTCTTTATCTCCCACGACTTGAACGTGGTGTACCAGCTGTGCGACCGGGTGCTGGTGATGAAGCAGGGCCGCATCGTGGAGCAGGGCACCGTGGACGATATTTTTGACCATCCCCGGGAGGAGTATACCCGGCAGCTCCTCGCTGCCGCGGAATAAGGGCATGAAGCTTTTGAAAACCTACAAAAAACTCCATATCTGGCTGCTGGCAGACCTCGGCCTGCTGGCAGCCTATTGGCTTTGCAGGGGCAACCGGGCGTGGATGAACGCTCTGGCGGCCCATGTGACAGCGCCCCTGCGCCGGGCTATCGGCCGGATCTGCTACCGGGTGGACTTCTCCGTGGCGGAGGCACTGTGTGTGCTTTTGGTGGTGCTTGCCGCCACATATGTGGTCTGGAGCGTCATCGCCGTCATTCGGCGCCGGGGACATGGCGCCCTCCAGCGGGCCTACGGCGCCGTGCTGGGAGCGGTGTGCGCGGCGCTGACCATCTACGTGGGGTTTTGCTTTTTGCTTGGCATCGACAGCTACGCCGACGGCTTCCAGGAAAAGTCCGGACTGTACGCCCAGCCGGTGGCGCTGGAGGACCTGCAGGCGGTGACGGCGTATTTCGCCCGGCAGGTGGCGCAAACGGCGCCCGGCGTGGCCCGGGACGAGGACGGTGTGTTCGCCGAGGACCGGCGCGCGATTTTGGAAAACAGCGTCCGCGCCTACGACGCCCTGGAGGAGGAATATCCCTTTCTGGCCTTTGACGACACCGGGGTCAAGCCGGTGTATTTCTCCCGCTTTCTCAGTGCCCTGGACTTTACCGGCATCTACTGTCCCTTCACCGGGGAGTCCAACGTGAATGTGGATTCCCCCGCCAGCATGCTGCCTGCCACGGCGGCCCACGAGCTGGCCCACCAGCGGGGCATTACCTCGGAGCAGGAGTGCAACTTCCTGGCCATTTTGGCCTCCACCACCTGCGGCGACGAGGTGTATGCCTATTCCGGCTGGCTGTCCGGGTATATCTACTTGGGCAACGCGTTGTACCGGGTGGACCCGGAGGCCTACTGGGCCATCCGAAGCGCCCTGCCGGAGACTGTCCAGGCGGACCTGCGGTATCAGAACGAGTACTGGGACCAGTTCGAGGACAAGGCGGCCCAGAAAGTCTCCAACCGGGTGTACGACAGCTTTTTAAAGGGCTATGGCCAGGAGCTGGGGCTCCAGTCCTACGGCACCGTGGTGGACCTGCTGGTGACGTACTACAAAGACCGGATATAAAAAATGAGCCGCGAAAGCGGCTCATTTTTTATCACTTCATCAGCTCACACACCAGGTCGGTGTAGCCGGAGGGGTCCTCCAGGGGCAGTCCCGCGATGAGCAGGGCCTGGTCGTACAGGAGCGTAGCGTACTTTTTCGCCTTTTCCGGGTCGGCGGTGACGGCGGCCTCCAGGGCCTGGAAGGCGGGGTGCTCCACGTTCAGCTCCAGGATGCGGTCGGCCTTGATACCGGAGTCCGGCTGGACGGACTGGAAATACTTCTCCATCTCAAAGCTCAGGCCCTCGCCGGCGGTGAGGCAGACGGGGTGGGACTTGAGGCGGGCGGAGGCCTTTACCTCCTTGACGGCGTCGCCCAGGGTCTCTTTCACGAAGTCAAAGGCGGCCTTGTGGGCGTCGGCGGCCTCCTCGGCCTTCTTCTCGGCGCCCTCCTCGATCTCCTGGTCCAGCACGGAGCGGAACTCCTTGTCCTGGTAGGTGTGGAGGACCTGGGCACAGAACTCATCCACGTCCTCGGTAAAGTACAGGATCTCCACGCCCTTGTCCCGCAGCAGCTCCGTCTGGGGGAGCTTGTCGATCTTGTCCAGGCTCTCACCGGCGGCGAAGTAGATATACTTTTGGTCCTCCTGCATGCGGGAGACATACTCGCCCAGGGTGACGAGCTTTTTCTCCGTGGAGGAGTAGAACAGCAGCAGGTCCTGGAGCAGGTCCTTGTGGGCGCCGTATTCGCCCACCACGCCGTACTTCAGCTGGCGGCCGAAGTTTTTCCAGAAGGTCTCATAGCCCTCCCGGTCGTCCTTGAGCATCTTGGCAAGCTCGCTCTTGATCTTCTTCTCCAGGTTGGCGGCGATGACCTTCAGCTGCCAGTCGTGCTGCAGCAGCTCCCGGGAGATGTTCAAGCTCAGATCGGGGGAGTCCACCACGCCCCGGACGAAGCGGAAATGCTCCGGCAGCAGGTCGGCGCACTTGTCCATGATGAGCACGCCGTTGGAGTAGAGCTGCAGGCCCTTTTCGTACTCCTTGGTGTAGTAGTCGAAGGGGGTGGCGCCGGGGATGAACAGCAGCGCCTTGTAGGTGACGGCGCCCTCGGCGGATACGGCGATGACCTTCTGGGGGTCGGCGTAGTCGTGGAACTTGTCCCGGTAGAACTTGTTGTACTCCTCCGGCTTCACGCTGGACTTGCGGCGCTGCCAGATGGGCACCATGGAGTTGAGGGTCTCCTCCTCGGAGTAGGTCTCATACTCGGGCTTATCGTCGGGAGTGCCCTCTTTTTTGCGGGTCTTGCTGACTTCCATGCGGATGGGGAAACGGATATAGTCGGAGTACTTCCGCACCAGCTCCTGCAAACGCCAGGACTCCAGGAACTCGCTGTACTTCTCGTCGTCGGTATCGGGCTTGATGTGCATGATGATGTCAGTGCCCACGGATGTCTTTTCGCACTCGGTGATGGTGTAGCCGTCGGCGCCGGCAGACTGCCACATATAAGCGGTGTCGCTGCCATACTTCTTCGTCACCACGGTGATGTGGTCCGCCACCATGAAGGCGGAGTAGAAGCCCACGCCGAACTGGCCGATGACGTCGGTGTCCTTGGCGTCGTCCCCTACCTCCTGCTTGAAGCGGTAGGAGCCGGAGGAGGCGATGACGCCCAGGTTGTTTTCCAGGTCCTCCTTGTCCATGCCGATGCCGTTGTCGCTGACGGTGATGAGGCGGCCGTCCCTGTCCACTTTCAGCTCGATCTTGAAATCCTTGCGGCTCATGCCCACGGAGTCGTCCGTCAGGGCCTGGTAGCACAGCTTGTCGCAGGCGTCGCTGGCGTTGGAGATGATCTCCCGCAGGAAGATCTCCTTGTGGGTGTAGATGGAGTTGATCATCAAGTCCAGCAGCCGCTTGGATTCGGCCTTAAATTGTTTTTTTGCCATGTTGAGGTGCACTTCCTTTATTTATTTTTTCACAACGGGATGAGTATATCACTTTGAACAAAACAAATAAATGACCAATTTGTAAATTTCGGGGCAAATTGGTTGTCTGCTGGGAAGAGGCAGAGTAAAATAAGAGAAAAATCAACCGGCGCCCGTCCGCGCCGGAAAAGGAGACCTGTGATATGGGAATTTTCCGCAAGCTCGGAAATGCCATTGCCCGCTTTATGTACGGACGAAACGGTATGGACCAGCTGAACACGGCGCTGCTGCGGGGATACCTGGCCCTTTTCATCGCGCAGATGGTGTTCTCCCTGGCGAAGCTGGAGGGCGGCGCCATGGTCTGCGAGATTTTGCTGTGGCCGCTGATGGTGCTGATCTTTTTCCGCATGTTCTCCAAGAACCTTTATAAGCGGCAGGGGGAAAACACCAAATACTTGAACTGGATATGGGGCGTGAAGAACAAGAACGCCGGGGCAAAGGCCCGCCATGCCGATAAGGACCACAAATATTTTACCTGCAAGCAGTGCAGGACCATCTGCCGGGTGCCGGTGGGGAAGGGAAAAATCATCATCACCTGCCCCAAGTGCGGCGCGCAGATCCACGCGAAAACCTAAGCCCCAGGGACGTACAAGGCCGTACGTCCCTGTTGCTTTTGATTTGGGAGGGAATATCAATATGGAGATCGGATTTGCATCACCGCGGGACACGGAGGAGCTGCTGGCCATTTACGGCCAGTACATCGACACCCCCATCACCTTTGAGTGCGTGCTGCCCACAAAGGAGGCGTTTGAGGAGCGCATCCGGGGCATCACCGCCTGCTACCCCTACCTGGTCTGCCGGGAAAACGGCCGGATCGTGGGCTATGCCTACGCCCACCGCCAGGCGGAGCGGGCGGCCTACCAGTGGAACGCGGAGCTGTCCATATACCTGGACCGGGGAGCCCGGGGCCGGGGCCTTGGCCGCCGGCTGTACGGCGCGCTGATGGAGCTGCTGCGGCTCCAGGGCATCCGCACGGTCTACGCCCTGGTCACCGTGCCCAACCCCGCCAGCGAAGGGCTGCACCGGGCCATGGGCTTTCGCACCATGGGCGTCCAGCGGAGCACCGGCTATAAGGACGGCGCCTGGCGGGACGTGGCCTGGTTTGAAAAGCCCATCGGAGCGTATGACGCGGCGCCGGCGCCTCTGCGGCCGCTGGAGCAGGTGCCCGGGGAGCAGGTGGACCGCATCCTGGCGGCGGCGTCGGGGGAGTGATACATTTAAGTATAGTAAAAGGGAGGAGCCCGCGCTCCTCCCTTTTGTTATAAAGCGGTGTGTGGACTCAGCCCTTGCAGACGGGGACGATCCAGCCCTTGTCGTCGGGGATCTTGCCCCACTGCATGCCGGTCATGGTATTGTACAGCTTCTGGGTCAGAGGCCCGATCTTGCCGTCGCAGATAAAGACCTTGTCGTCCTTCCAGTCCAGCTCCTTGACGGGGGAAACCACGGCGGCGGTGCCGGTGCCGAAGACCTCCTCCAGGGTGCCGTCGTGGCCGGCCTTCATAATGTCGGCGATGGCCACGTGCTCCTCCACGACCTCGTAGCCCCAGTCACGCAGCAGCTCGATGCAGCTGCGGCGGGTGACGCCGGGCAGCACGGTGCCGGTGCAGGGAGCGGTGTAGATCTTGCCGGAGATCTTGAACATGATGTTCATGCTGCCGACCTCTTCCACGTACTTTTTCTCCACGCCGTCCAGCCACAGCACCTGGGCGAAGCCTTTCTCCTCAGCCAGCTCGCCGGCCTTGATGGAGGCAGCGTAGTTGCCGCCGCATTTGGTGAAGCCGGTCAGGCCGGGGGCGGCGCGGACATACTCGTCCTCCACGTAGATGCGGACGGGGTTGATGCCCTCGGCATAGTAGGCGCCGGAGGGAGCGACGATGATGCAGAAGGTGTAGGTGGGGCTGGCGTGAACGCCCAGACCCACGTCAGTGGCGAAGATGAAGGGACGGATGTACAAAGAAGCGCCCTCGGTGTGGGGGACCCAGTCCTTCTCTACCTCCACCAGAGCCTTCACAGCCTGGATATAATCCTCCACGGGAATGGTGGGGATGCACAGGCGGTCGCAGGAATCCTGCATGCGCTTGGCGTTGCAGTCGGGGCGGAACAGCTGGATGGTGCCGTCCACGGCGCGGTAGGCCTTCATACCCTCAAAGATCTCCTGGGCGTAGTGGAACACCACGCAGGCGGGGTCCAGGATAAAGGGGGCGTAGGGGACGATGCGGGCATCGTGCCAGCCCTGGCCCCGGGTATATTCCATCAGGAACATATGGTCAGTAAAAATCTTGCCGAAGCCCAGCTTGGTCTCGTCGGCGGGCTTGGCCTTGAGGGTCGCGGCTTTTGTGATCTTGATATCCAACATATTGATGACTCTCCCTTACTTTTGGATTGAAGCTATAAAAAAAGACCTCCGCGCAATCCTGCTGTTCAACAGGAGAGGCGAAAGTCACACTTCCGTGGTACCACTCTCATTGCCGCTGAAAAGGCGGCCGCTCAAATGCCCGGATATCGGTGGGCGTCCGGTCCGTATACTGGGGGAAGCCCCTGTTCTGCGGACAGCTCCCGGGTGACACCCCTGGGCGGCCCCTGCTGCCTTGCACCCACCGGCAACTCTCTGAAGGAGCGTGTGCCCGGGACAAATCCCGTTCATCGCATTTATTTATAGCTGACTATAACTATTTACTTTATACGCTGTTAAAGCGGTAAAGTCAATGGTCAAAATGCACAGAAAGGCCATAAAATCAAGAAGATACATGGGAGGCCCGGCAAATGTGTCTGCCGGGCCTCCCATGAGCTTGGTAAGAATAGGAGGGAGAACTGTTACTGGATGCAGGCCATGCCCCGGTGGAAGGCCTCAATGTTCAAGGGGATGAACTTGGCCTTGGGGCCGGCGAACATCTCCTGGATCATTTTCTCAATGGTCTCGGGCTTGAGGACCTTGGTGGCCGCCACATAGGCGCCCAACATGACCATGTTGCTGACCTTGGCGTTGCCCACCTCGTCAGCGATCTTGGAGCAGGGGATATAGTAGGCGGTCAGATCCTCCCGCTGGACCTTGTCAGTGACCACGTCGCTGTTGACGAACACGGTGCCGCCGGGCAGGACGCCCTCTTCAAACTTCATTAGGGAGGGCTCGTTCAGAGCGATGAGCTCCGTGGAGCGCGCGAACACAGGGGAACCCACCGGCTTATCAGACAGGACCACAGAGCAGTTGGCGGTGCCGCCGCGCATTTCGGGACCGTAGGAGGGAGCCCAGGTGACATTCAAGCCCTCGTCCATGCCGGCCTCCGCCAGGTTCTTGCCGATGGCCAGGCCGCCCTGGCCGCCGAAACCGGAAATGATGATCTGCTTTTTCATCTTACTTCACCTCCGCGCTGGTTTCCTTGATAACACCCAGGGGATAATAAGGAACCATGTTGTCCATGAGCCACTGCTTGGCCTTCAGAGGAGACATGCCCCAGTTGGTGGGGCAGGTGGACAGGACTTCCACAAAGGTGAAGCCCTCGCCGGCCATCTGCTTTTCAAAGGCCTTGCGAATGGCCTTCTTGGCCTTGTTCAGATGGGGGATGTCGGTGACGCAGACGCGCTCGGCGTAGACGCAGCCGTCCAGAGTGGACAGCAGCTCCGCCACCCGCATGGGCATACCGGCCTGCTCCTTGGTGCGGCCCATCTGGCAGGTGGTGGCCTTCTGGCCGATCAGAGTGGTGGGAGCCATCTGGCCGCCGGTCATGCCGTAAATGGCGTTGTTGATAAAGATGGTGGTGAACTTCTCACCGCGCATAGCGGCGTGGACGATCTCGGCGGCGCCGATGGACGCCAGGTCGCCGTCGCCCTGATAGGTGAACACCGGCTGGGTGGGATGGGTGCGCTTGATGCCGGTGGCCACAGCGGGAGCACGGCCGTGGGCAGCCTCCTGCATATCGCAGTTGAAATACTTGTAGGCAAAGACGGAGCAGCCGACGGGGCACACACCGATGGCCTCGTCCAGCAGGCCCATTTCCTCCAGGACCTCGGCTACCAGCTTATGTACGATGCCGTGGTTGCAGCCAGGGCAGTAATGGAGCTCGGCATCCGTCAGACCCTTGGACTTCTGATATACGATCGCCATATTACTTAGCCTCCTTCAGGGCCTTTTTGGCCGATTCCACGATTTCCTCAATGGTGGGCATCACGCCGCCGGCGTGGCCCAGGTAGGAGATGGGCTTCTGGCCCTCCACAGCCAGGCGGACGTCGTCGATCATCTGACCGCCGGCGCTCATTTCCACGTCCAGGATGGCCTTGACGTGGGCCTCACCGGCCAGGTCATGCAGCGCCTTCTCGGGATAGGGCCACAGCGTGATGGGGCGGAACAAGCCGGCCTTGATGCCCTCGGCCCGCAGAGTCTCCAGAGCGCTGAGGGCGATACGGGCGGGGGTGCCGTAGGCGGTGATGACCAGCTCGGCGTCCTCGCAGTCCTTCATATCCCAGCGGACTTCCTTCTCAGCGATCAGCTTGTACTTGGCCTCCAGGTCGGCGTTGTGACCGTCGCACTCCTCGGGGGCCATGTACAGGGAGTTGATGACATTGGTGTGGTCACGGCCGTGCTTGCCGGTGGTGGCCCAATCCTTGGGAGGCAGCTCCCGCTTGGGGATGTCCCGCCACTCAATGGGCTCCATCATCTGGCCGATGAGGCCGTCGCAGACCACCATGGTGGGGTTGCGGTAGCAGTCGGCGATGTCGAAGGCCTCCTGCACGAAGTCCACGGCCTCCTGGATGTTGGAGGGGGCCAGGACGACGGTGCGGTAGTCGCCGTTGCCGCCGCCGCGGGTGGCCTGGAAATAGTCGCCCTGACCGGGCTGGATGGTGCCGAGGCCCGGGCCGCCGCGCATGCAGTTGACGATGACGCAGGGCAGCTCAGCGGCGGCAATGTAGGTGATGCCCTCCTGCTTGAGGCTGATGCCGGGAGAAGAGGAGGAGGTCATGGCGCGCATACCGGAGCCGGCGGCACCGTAGACCATGTTGATGGCCGCCACCTCGGATTCGGCCTGGACAAAGACCTTGCCGTGCTGGGGCATATGCAGGGACAAATACTCGGGCACCTCGCTCTGCGGGGTGATGGGATAGCCGAAGAAGCAGTCGCAGCCGGCCCGGATAGCGGCCTCAGCGATGGCTTCATTACCTTTCCAAAGTTCCTTTTCCACGGTTGATGACCTCCTTTTTCAGAATTTTTCCACGGTGATGATGGAATCGGGGCAGATCTTCGCGCAGCTGGCGCAGGCGATGCACTGGCTGATGTCCGTCACCGCGGCGGGATGATAGCCCTTGCGGTTGATGACCGTGTTGTCAATGGCAACGATGTGCTTGGGGCAGACGGAAACGCACAGTTCGCAGCCCTTGCAGCGGTCGGAGTTGAACGTTACTTTTGCGGTCATATTGGATAACTCCTCCTTCTTTCCAGGTTCGTGGCTCATTCCCACGGCTTTTTCATTTGTATCGTGATCGGAAAAACAGGCTCCGAAAGATCGGACAACTCCGGGATAAAGCGCTCCTCCGCCACGTGGCAGAGCACGGGGATGCCGGTCTCCTGGGAGACGGTCTCCGCCAGCCGGGCGCCCTTGCGGATCTCCTCCGCGGTGGTCTCGCCGCACAGGTGGGTGTTGTTGACGATGCCGGTGCAGGTGAGGCTGGTGGTGGCCTCAATGCCCCGCAGATAGGCAATGGCCGCTTCCGGCGTGCGGACCTCCGGGCGGTTGGCGTTGAGCACATAGATCAGCTGGTAATCCTCTGGGACGATCTTGTCGTTGAACCGGGCCAGCACCCGGGCACCCACGGGGTCACCGCCAATATCCAGCACGCCGGTGATGTCCCGGTTTTCCAGGATGGTCAAAAGCTCCGCCGGCAGGGCGGGCACATCGGCGTCAGAGCAGGCCTGGGAAGAGGAGATCAAGCGGATGCCCGCCTCCTGCAGCAGGTCCCTGCGCTCCCGGGAGCGGAAATAGGGGTTCACAATATCCAGGTCCGCCACCATGACTTGATGGTTCAAGCCCGCCAGCTGCAGCGCCAGGTTCACGGCAAACTCCGTTTTGCCGGTGCCGTAGTGGCCGGTGATGATGGAGACGCGGTGGGTGCAGATAGCATCTGCCCTCAAGACAGTTCACCTCGCAAATTTGAAGTTTAGTTGTATTATTTTTATTCATGTTGTATGATGTCATTGTACTCTCGGTAAAATATGATGTCAAGTATATTCTTGCGTTGTCAGACAAAAAAGCTTATAATATTTAGCGATAGACCAAGACCCGGGTATAGACCCGCCCGGTCAACCGGATACGGAGGGATCTGTATGGAAGAGACGAAAAAAGTCAAGCTGTCGGAGCGGACCTCCGACCGCCTGTACGAAATGATCGTGGACGAGGGGCGTTACGGCCCCGGCAGCAAGCTGCCCAATGAAAACGAGCTCAGCCAGGAGCTGCAGGTCAGCCGCACCACCCTGCGGGAGGCTATTTCCTTTTTGGTGGCCCAGGGCGTGCTGGAGATCCGCCGGGGCAGGGGCACCTTTGTGGCGGAGGAGCTGCCGGCCAGCGGCATGGACCTGACGGCCCTGTCCAGCCTGCGTTCCCGGGTGCGGGCCAAGGACCTTTTTGAGATGCGGCTCATCTTTGAGCCGGCCACGGTGGCGCTGGCCTGCCAGCGGGCCAGTGCCGAGGAGCTGGAGATGATCCGCAAAAAGGCGGAGCGGGTGGAGCGCATCGCCGCGGAGGACGGCGACTGGCCCCTGGCGGACCAGGAGTTCCACTGGGCCATTATCAAGGCGTCCCACAACGAATATATGCGCCACCTGTACCCCATCATCAACAGCGCTGTCAACGAGATCATGCAGATCAGCGGCAACCGCCAGCAGATGCTGGAGACGGCCCTGGGGGACAACCGGGTCATTCTGGAATTTTTGCTGCAGCGGGATGAGGCCGGCGCCCGGCATGCCATGAGCATCCATATCCGGCACTTGATCAACACGCTTCAAAAGTAACAAAAAATACGAAATTTTGACGGTGCAACGGAAAAATATTTCTTTGGCGGGCCGCTTTTCGTAAAAATAAGCTGTCTTGCCGGTCGAAGCAAATTAAGCACTATACACAAATACAAGCCCGATATATGGCAAACCTGCTGGAGAATTTTGAAAAAACCGACGGAAAAGTTTGACGAAATAAACAACTAAAGCAAAAGCGTTCACGAATTATTCACAAAATTTCTAAAAACCTCTTAACAAATTTATCCCAGCGGTGTATAATGACATCGTTTTTACAAGGGGGTGCGTATGCGTATCCTTGGAAGTAGAATGGAAAAATTTGGGACAGAAAGAAGGCGGGACAGCTTTTTATGGAAATGACAAAGCAGGAGCGGCTGAACAAGCTGCTGGACGCGTACGCCTACCATTATGACATTGAGCGCGATGTGACGGTGGAGGGTGGAAGCTTTCCCGCCGCCGCCACCTATTACCTGCGGGATGAGAATTACCTCATCACCCGGCGCCACGTGCTCAACGCGGTGGAAAATTACGACTATACATATTTTTATTTGACGGACGAATTGGACGAGGAGATCCTGCAAAAGCAGATCGACCTCTCCCTGCGGGCAGGCCTGGACCGGGTCAAGCCCCACAGGGAGCACATGTCCTCCTTTGTGACGCTGGTGATCCTGGCGGACACCATTACCCCGGAAGCGAAGAAGCTGCTTCAAAAGACCCGCTTCCGGAAAAACTTTCGGCTGGCACTCCATGGCTGGATGGAGTATCATATCGCGGCAATGGAAATTTCCACGCACAGCTTCCTTTCCAATCCAGCCGGAAAAGAAGCGAAAAAGACCTTGGAGGCAAATTTCGCCTCTAAGGCGCAGTAAAGAAGGGAGAGTATACAATGAATGGTTTAGTAATTCTCATCATTGGCGTTGCTCTGCTTGCCTGCGGCTATATTTTCTATGGCCGTTGGCTGTGCAAGCAGTGGGGCGTCGGCGAGAACGACCAGCCCACCCCTGCTCATACCATGGAAGATGGTGTTGACTATGTCCCCGCTCCGGCCCCCGTTCTGATGGGCCACCATTTCTCCTCCATCGCCGGCGCCGGCCCCATCACCGGCCCCATCTCCGCTCTGAAGCTGGGCTTCGGCTGGCTGCCCTGCCTGGCGTGGATTGTCATCGGCGGTATCTTCTTCGGCGGCGTCCATGACTTCGGCGCCCTGTTTGCCTCCGTTCGTCACGGCGGCCGCTCCATCGGTGAGATCATCTCCGAGAACATGAGCAAGCGGGCGAAGATGCTGTTCCTGACCTTCGCCTATCTGACCTTGATCCTGGTGGTGGCTGCTTTCGCCTCCATCGTGGCCGGCACCTTCGGCGCCACCTTCACCGAGGCCGGCGCTGTGGACTACGTGGCTTCCGAGAGCAATGCCCGCGTTGCCATGGTGTCCCTGCTGTTCATCGCCATCGCCATCATCTTCGGCTTCTGCGTCTATCGCCGCAACGCTCCCATGAGCGTTGCCTCTGTGGTGGGCGTCATCGGCATCGTGGTGATCATCGCCATCGGCATGAACTTCCATCCCCTGTACCTGTCCACCACCACCTGGATGTGGATCTGCGGCCTGTACATCGCCATCGCCTCCGTCACGCCTGTGTGGATCCTGCTGCAGCCCCGTGACTATCTGAGCTCCTTCCTGCTGTACGCCATGCTGGCCCTGGCTGTTGTCTCTGTGTTCATCGGCCATCCCTCCATGGCGAGCCTGCCTGCCGTGCAGGCTGAGACCTGCACCACCCCCGTGTTCCCCGTCCTGTTCACCACCATCGCCTGCGGTGCTATCTCCGGTTTCCACTCTCTGGTTTCCTCCGGTACCACCTCCAAGCAGCTGAACAAGGAAACGGACGCGAAGCCCATCGCTTACGGCGGCATGCTGCTGGAGTGCGTTCTGGCCGTCCTGGTCCTCTGCGCTGTGGCGGGCTATGCCAACGCCAACGGCGGTGACATCGGCGTCGGCCCCACCGTCCTGTTCGGCGGCGGTATTGCCGGTATGATCGATCCCAGCCACGGCAGTGTTTACAGCGTGCTGTACACTCTGCTGGTGCTGACCTATTCCTCCTTCTGCCTGACCTCTCTGGATACCGCCACCCGTCTGGCCCGCTTCATGTTCCAGGAGTTCTGGCTGGATGGCTCCAAGGGTGAGACTCCCGAGAACGTCACCGGCTACAAGAAGGTCATGTCCAACATGTATGTTGCCACCGGCATCACCGTCATCCTGGGCGTGCTGCTGGGCCTGAACGGCTATGGCAAGATCTGGGCTCTGTTTGGCTCCGCCAACCAGCTGCTGGCCGCTCTGGGCCTGCTGGCTGTGGCTACCTGGCTGGGCAACATCGGCAAGAACAACAAGATGTTCCTGTTCCCCATGGCCTTCATGCTGGTCGTCACCATCTGCTCTCTGATCATCAACACCATCCAGCAGGTCGGTAAGATCACTGCCGGCGGCGCTGACTGGGGTCCCTATGTCCAGGTCATCTTGGGCGTCCTGCTGGTGGTCCTGGCTATCGTTCTGGCCATCGAGGGCATTTCCACCATCAGCAAGCAGAGGAAGGCTGCTGCGAAGTAAGCTGTCTGCTGCAACACGAAAGACGACGGAGTTTTGCCAGTCTCCGCTGTATGAAAAAGGACTGCCGCATTCGCGGCAGTCCTTTTTTGCGTGGAAGAAACCGCCTCCGGTAATAGGGAGGCGGTCTTTTTTATCGCTGGCAGAGAAGGTACAGGGCCTCCAGATAGCCCTGCAGCCCGTGGCCTCGAATGGTGCTCACACAGGCGGCGCGAATGTAGGAGACATGGCGGAACTCCTCCCGGCTGTCCGGGTCGGAGACATGGACCTCCACTGTGGGGATGCCCACGGCCTTCACCGCGTCCAGCAGGGCCACGCTGGTGTGGGTGTAGGCGGCGGGGTTGATGATGATGCCGTCCACCTTGTCAAAATAGGCCTGCTGGATGGCGTCCACCAGAGCGCCTTCGTGGTTGGACTGGAAAAAGGACACTCGGACGCCCAGCTTGTCCGCCTCCTCTTGAATCATCTTTTGCAGGTCAGCGTAGGTGGCCCGGCCGTAGATCTCCGGCTGGCGGATGCCCAGCATGTTCATGTTGGGGCCGTTAATCACCAGAATGTGCACAAAAATCCCTCCAAATAGCGGCGGCGGTATCCTCCACCGTGCCGTTGTTGTCGATGACCGCGTCCCGGAACCGGGCGTACAGCGGCTCCCGCTGGGCCCACATGACCGCCAGATCCGTTTCCTGGGACAGGGGACGGCCATCGGTGGGCAGGGCGTCCAGGTTTCGCGTCAAGTGGTAGATGCGACCGTTTTGCCGCAGGGAGGCGTAGTTGCGGGGGTCTTTTACCACGCCGCCGCCGGTCAGAATGATCTTACCGGAGAGCTTCCCCGCCTCGGCGGTCTCCCGGCGCTCCAGCTCCCGGAAAGCGGCCTCCCCATCCCGGGCGAAGATGTCCGGAATGGAACGGCCCGCCGTCTGGACGATGCGCTGGTCGATGTCGATGGCCTCCCGCCCGGTGAGCCGGGCCAGGGCCTCGCCCACGGTGGTCTTGCCGCAGCCGGGCATGCCGATGAGCACGATGTTGGCGGTCTCCTGCCGCAGCTGGGCCAGGATGCGCTCATTTTCGCTGTCGGGGATGGCGGCGCCGAAGAAGTGCTCCTCCGCCGCCTTGGCCTGGGCCACCAGCATGGGCAGGCCGTCGGTGCAGGGGATGCCCAGTGCCTCCGCCTGCAGCAGCAGAGCGGTGCGGCGGGGGTTGTACACCACATCCGCCACGCCCCGGCAGGCGGGGAAGGCGGCCAGGTCCACCGGCGCGGCACCGTTGCCGGGGAACATCCCCACCGGCGTGGTGTTCACCACAATGTCCGCGTCGGCGTGGCGGGAGAGGTTTTCATAGTTGTTCTCGCCGCTGCGGGAGATGACCACCACCTCCCGGGCGCCCAAATGGCGGCACATGGCCTGGGCCGTCAGAGAGGCGCCGCCGCTGCCCAGAATGACCACCTTGCCGCCGGCAACGTCAATGCCGGCACGGCGGAGCATGTAGCAAAAGCCCGCGGCATCGGTGTTCCAGGCGTACAGCTTGCCGTCCTTCCGGCGGACCAGGGTGTTGACACTGCCAATATCCCGGGCGGTGTCGTCAATGACGTCGCAGTAGGCCATCACGTCCCGCTTGTAGGGGATGGTGACGTTGCAGCCGCCGATGTTTGTGTTCCGCAGAAAGGCCGGCAGGGCCTCCGGCTCCAGCTCAATGAGGCGGTAGTCCCGGCAGCCCAGGGCGGTGTGGATGGGAACGGACCAGCTGTGGCCCAGCTTCCGGCCCAGCAGGCCGAATACTTGCTCGTGCGCCATGGTCACACTTCCGCGTAGCTGCCCAGGAACTGGAAGTTGGCACAGCTGCGCTCCAGCTCCTCCAGCATGGGCAGGACGCCGGGCTCGTGGACGGAGGCCTCCAGCTCCAGGAAGAAGATGAACTCGAAGTTGCGGCCGGTGACGGGGCAGGATTCCAGCTTCGTCATGTTGATGCCCAGGGCCGCCAGCTTGGACAGGATCTCATACAGGGCGCCGGGCTTATTGTCGCAGGCGATGATGAGGCTGATGCGGTTGGCGCCGGCGTAGATGATGGGGTCCTTGGTGATGCAGATGAAGCGGGTGTAGTTGTTGTCGCTGTCCTGAATGGCGTCGTTGACGCACTGAAGGCCGTACAGGGCGGCGCAGGGGTGGGAGGAGATGGCGGCGGCGTGGCGGCTGCCGCTCTCCGCCACCATTTTGGCGGCCATGGCGGTATTGTCGCAGGGGATGACCCGGACGCCGCCCAGGCTGCCCAGGAACTTGCTGCACTGGCCGATGGCCTGCTCGTGGGAGTAGATCTCCGTGATGTCGTCCATTTTCACGCCGGGCAGGGCCAGCAGTTCATGGCGGATGCACAGGCGGGTGGAGCGGACGATGGAGAACTTTTTCCGCTGGATGAGGTCGTAAATAGCCCGGACGGAGCCGTTGGAGCTGTTTTCAATGGGCACCACGCCGAACTTGCACAGGCCGGACTCCACGGCGGAGAACACGGCCTCGAAGCTCTTGACGTACACGATGTTGCCCCGGGGCAGCAGGCGGTCGCAGGCCACCTGGGAGTTGGCACCCTCCACGCCCTGGCAGGCCACCAGGCCCGTCTGGGGGAACACCTCGCCGCCGGCGGCCAGGGAGGTCTTCACCTGGGATTCCACCTTGGTGGGGGCGGTGATGAGCTCCGCCTGCCGGGAGCGGGACAGCTCGAAAATGGTGGAGAACAGGTGGTAGGAGAACCGCTCCCGGTCGCCGGACTTCTCCGCCACCTTGGCCAGGATCTCCCGCTCCCGCTGCTTGTTCAAAATGGGCTGGTGGTGCTCGTTCTTATAGGCGGCCACCTCTTCGGACAGGTCCATCCGCTGCAGGAACAGGTCCAGCAGCTGGTCGTCCACGGCATTGATCTTTTCCCGAATCTCAGAAAGTTCCATGATTACCCTCCAATAATAAATCCAGTAATACCGTCGCGGTGACGGCTTCCACCACCGGAACGGCCCGGTGGGCGATGCAGGGGTCGTGACGGCCCCGGATGACCAGCTCCGCGTTTTCCATGGCGGAGAGGCTGACGGTCTCCTGGGGCTTGGAAATGGACGGCGTGGGCTTAATGGCCGCCCGCAAGGTCACCGGCATGCCGGTGGTGATGCCTCCCAGGATGCCGCCGGAGCGGTTGGAGGCGGTGACCACCGCGCCGTTTTCCACGGTAAAGGGGTCGTTATTTTCGGAGCCCCGGAGCCGGGCGGAGCCAAAGCCCAGGCCGAACTCTACGCCCTTGACGGCGGGAATGCCGAACAGGGCCGCCGCCAGGCGGTTTTCCACGCCGCCGAACATGGGGTCGCCCAGCCCCGCCGGAAGGCCGATGGCGGCGCACTCGATGATGCCGCCCACGGAGTCCAGGTCCTGCCGGGCTTCCAGGATGAGGGACTGCATCCGCTGCCCCGCCTCGTCGTCCACCACGGGGAAGGGCTTGGCGGCAACGGCGTCAAACAGCTCCCGTGTGGGGCGCAGGGGGAAGGGCGCGTCGTCCACAGTGCCCACGGCGGCCAGGTGGGCGCCTACGAAGATGCCCCGCCGGGCCAAAATCTGTTTGGCGATGCCGCCGGCGATGCACAGCGGCGCCGTCAGCCGGCCGGAAAAGTGGCCGCCGCCCCGCATGTCCGCGTGGCCGCTCCACTTCACCCGGGCGGTGTAGTCCGCGTGGGAGGGGCGGGGCTTGTCGGCAAGCTCACTGTAATCGGAGGAGTGCTGGTCGCTGTTTTCGATGATGGCGCACAGGGGAAAGCCGCAGGTGACGCCGTTTTCCAGGCCGGAGAGGAAAACAGGGGTATCGCTTTCCTTCCGGGCGGTGGAGAGGGGGCTCTTCCCGGGCTTACGCCGGTCCAGAAAGGCGTTCAGCTCCTCCAGGTCAATGGCCTCCCCGGCGGGAAGGCCGTCCATGTTGACGCCGATGGCCTTCCCGTGGGACTGGCCGAACACACTGACCCGCAGGATATTTCCGAATTCAGAGGACATGGAATACACCTCCCAGCCGTTTGTAGTCCTCCCAGAAGGAGGGATAGGATTTCTTGACCGCCTCCGCTCCCAGAATGGTCACCGGCGCGGCGGCGCGGGTGGCGGCGATGGCCGCCGCCATAACGACGCGGTGGTCGTTGGCCCCGTCCACCGTGCCGCCGGCAAAGGCGGGCACGCCACGGACGGTGAGACTGTCCGGCCCCTCCTCCGCCCGTCCGCCCAGGGCGGTGAGCAGAGCGTGGACGGTAGCCAGGCGGTCGCTCTCCTTCATGCGGAGCCTGGCGGCGTTTACGAAACGGGTGGTGCCGCTGCGGATGGCGGCCATCACCGCCAGGGGCGGCAGCAGGTCCGGACAGCCGGACACGTCAATGTCCACGTCGCCGGAACAGGTGAGCCGTTCGTAGTGCTCCGCCGCCACCCGGTCCCCCTGGGTGGAATGGGGGTCCAGCCCCCAAATATCCACGGAACTGCCCAGGGCCTTGGCGGCGTACCAGAAGCCCGCCTGGGACCAGTCGGATTCAATGGTGATGTTCCGGGCGTGGTAGACCTGGTTCCCGGGAATACGAAAAATCTCGTAATTGTCGTGTTCCACAGTGACGCCGAAGGCTTTCAGCATGTCCAGGGTCATGTCCACATAGCCGCTGGATTCCAACGGCGTGGTGATCTGGATGAGGGAATCGTCCGGCAGCAGGGGCAGGGCGTACAGCAGCCCCGTGACGAACTGGCTGGACACGTTGCCCGGCAGGCGGTACAGGCCCGGTGTCAGGGTGCCCTGCACAGTGAGGATGCCATCCTTTTGCTCGTAAAAGATGCCTTTTTCATCAAAGATGTCGAAGTAGGGCTGCTGGGGCCGCTCCATGAGGCGCCCCCGGCCGGTGAACACGCCGCCGCCGCGGAGAGCCAGGGCGATAGGAATGACAAAGCGGAGGGTGGAGCCGGACTCGCCGCAGTCCAGCCGGGGCACGTCCCCGGCTGACCGGGGGGCTTTCAGCGCTTCCACGCACCGCTTGGTGGCTTGGATGTCTTGAGAGCTGTCCAGGTTGAAAATGACGCCCTCTCCATCTGACAGCATCAAAGCCAGCACCGCCCGGTGGGCCATGGACTTGCTGGGAGGCGGCGTCACGGCGCCGTGCAGGTGGTGGGGATCGATCCGAACGTCCATCTCAGCCCTCCAATCCCGCGGCGATGATGGGCAGCAGCTCCGTCACCGGCACCTTTTTCAGCTCGCAGACGCCGATGCGTTTGGGAATGACCAACGTGATGTCGCCGCCGGCACGCTTTTTGTCCGCCAGGGCGGCGTCCGCCAGGGCCTGGGCGGAATACGCCGTGCCGGTGGGCAGGTCGTTTTTCGCAAGGCAGGCGGCGATGCGCCCCGCGATGGGCGCCTCCGTCCAGCCCAGAGCCTCCGCGGACCGGGCGATGATGGCGAGGCCCGCCGCCACGGCGTGGCCGTGGGGGATGGCGTAGCCGCTGCATTTTTCAATGGCGTGGCCCACGGTGTGGCCCAGGTTCAAAAGGCGGCGCTCACCCTGCTCCTTTTCGTCCCGCTCCACCACGCCGGCCTTGTACTGGACGCACCGGGCGATGACCGACCCCGGGTCCGTTTCCAGGCGGCCGGTCTCAAACAGGGAGAACAAGCTCTCGTCGCTGAGGACGCCGGTCTTGATGGCCTCGGCGGCGCCGTCGGCAAACATGGCGGCGGGGAGGGAGGCAAGGCAGTCCGTGTCGCACAGCACGGCGGCGGGCTGGAGGAAGGCGCCCGCCAGGTTTTTGCCGGCCTTCAGGTCAATGGCGGTCTTGCCGCCCACGGAGGAGTCCACGGCGGAGAGGAGGGTGGTGGGCAGCTGCACGCAGCGGATGCCCCGCAGGTACGCGGCGGCGGCAAAGCCCGCCATGTCCCCGGTGACGCCGCCCCCCAGGGCGGCCACGCAGTCCGTGCGGGTCAAGTGGGCCTCCGCCAAGAATTCCAGGATGCCGGCCAGGGTCTCCAGGTTTTTGTGGGCCTCACCGGCGGGGAACACATAGGAGCTGACAGTGAAGCCGGCGGCAGCAAGGCTTTGCTTCACCGTCTCCAGATAGAGCGGCGCCACGGTGCTGTCGGTGACGACGGCAACGTGGCACAGGGGCAGCACGTCCCGCAGCTGCTGCCCGCAGCGGGACAGCAGCCCACTGCCGATGGTGACGGCATAGGCGGGACGGGTATGGACTTGGATGGTGCGGATGGAGTCAGACATAGGGGGTACTCCTTCTTCGTTGGATTGGGTGGCGGCGAACTCAGTTTCCGCCGGCGGTGGCCTTTTTCTCCCGGCCGTCCTTCAGCAGGGCGCGGAGCGTCTCTGGGTCTCCGGCCTTCAAGGCGTCGGCGAATTCCGTCAGATTGGCGATGAGCACGTCCAGCTCCTTGGTCAAGTAGTCGGCGTCGTCCAAAAACAGCTCCGTCCACATGTCCTCGTCCAGCCGGGCCACACGGGTCATGTCCCGGAAGCTGCCGGCGGAGAAGCCACGGCGGCGCTGGGCCTCCGGCGACTTTACGTAGGCGCTGGAGGCGATGTGGGCCAGCTGGGAGGTGTAGGCGATGATGCGGTCATGCTCCTCCGGGTCGGAGAAGGTGAGGCCGGCGAAAC
Source organism: Dysosmobacter sp. Sow4_B12 (assembly GCF_052116665.1). NCBI lineage: Bacteria > Bacillati > Bacillota > Clostridia > Eubacteriales > Oscillospiraceae > Dysosmobacter > Dysosmobacter sp. Sow4_B12. The sequence goes on from NZ_JBQKKR010000004.1 coordinate 151,558, forward strand.
CGATGTCCAGGAAGAAGGTCTTTAGGGTCTCCAGCAGCTGCATGTCCGTCCGCTTGTCCGGCGTCAAGATCATGGAGGCGCCCACATACAGGTCGTCGGTGGCGGAGGTGAAGCCCCCCCGCTCCTTGCCGGCCATGGGGTGGCCGCCGATGTAGGCGAAGCCGTACTGCTCCGCCACGGGGGCGATACCGCCCACCACCACCCGCTTCACGCCGCACAGGTCCACCACGATGGCGCTCTTGGCGATGAGGGGCGCGTGGCGCTTCACCCATTCGATGGCGGCAGCGGGACGGATGGCGATGAGCAGGATGTCGCACTGAGGGATGTTCTCCTCCGTCAGCGGGGCGTCGATGGCGCCGCACATCCGGGCCAGGGTCATGGTCTCATGGTTTAGGTCCACGCCCCAAACGGTGTCGGCGGTGCGGGCCTTGATGCTTTTTGCCATGGAGCCGCCAATGAGCCCCAGGCCGACAATTCCCACATTCATGTTCAGTCCTCCAGACCCTTCATGGCCTCATGGAGCTTCAAAAGCTTCCGGGCCAGACTGTCGAACACCTCGGGCTTTAGGGACTGGGGCCCGTCGCAAAGGGCGTGGGCGGGGTCGTTGTGGACCTCGATCTGCAGACCGTCGGCGCCGGTGGCCACGGCGCCCATGGCCAGGGGCTCCACCAGCCAGCTCTTGCCGGTGGCGTGGCTGGGGTCGATGATGATGGGCAGGTGGGTGAGCTTGCGCAGAACGGGGATGGCCGCCAGGTCCAGCGTGTTGCGGGTGTAGGACTCGAAGGTGCGGATGCCCCGCTCGCAGAGGATGACGTTTTCGTTGCCGCCGGCCATGACGTACTCAGCGCTCATGAGCCACTCCTCATAGGTGGCGGACATGCCCCGCTTGATCATAACGGGCTTGTCCTGCTTGCCCACGGCCTTCAAAAGATCGAAGTTCTGCATGTTGCGGGCGCCGATCTGGATGACGTCCACATCCTTGAACAAAGGCAGCTGGCTCAAATCCATCAGCTCCGTGACGATGGGCAGGCCGGTCTCCTGGCGGGCGACCTTTAGGTATTCAAGACCCGTGGCGCCCAGGCCCTGGAAGGAGTACGGGGAGGTGCGGGGCTTGAAGGCGCCGCCCCGGAGCATGGTGGCGCCGCTGGCCTTCACGGCCTTGGCGATGGCCACCACCTGTTCCTCGGATTCCACGGAGCAGGGGCCCGCCATGATGGTCAGAGTGCCGCCGCCGATCTGGGTGTTGCCCACCTTTACCACCGTATCCTCGGGGTGGAACTTGCGGTTGGCGTTTTTGTAGGGCTCCTGGACCCGCTTCACGTCCTCCACAATGTCCAGGGCGGCAATGAGGTCGATATCCAGCTTGGAGGTGTCGCCCACCAGGCCCAGGATGGTGTTGGCCTCGCCGATGCTGGTGTGGATGATGATGCCCTTTTCCTGGAGCCAGGTGATGAGGCTTTCCAGCTGGTCACGGTTGGGATTGTGTTTCAGAACGACGATCATATTAAATTCCTCCTAAAAATCGTACAAAAAAAACCCGCAGCCGGTTGGCTGCGGGCAATCATGCACTGGTAGTTTTTGACACTGTCAAACTCGAGCGCACACGCTTTCAGCACAACCGAAATAAGCCTTACCATAAAAGTAGGTAAAGCTAAAGTAGCGGTATTCAGCTGCGCGTGCGATGTTGATCATGACGGTGTCCTTTCAAGCTCTTTAGATATTTAAAGAATAACACTCCGCTTGCCAAAAGAAAAGTGACAATTCTGACAAACAACGAAAAAAATTATGAGTATTTTTCACAGATGTGACGGACATTTGTTCACACGGCGGCGCTGGGACAGCAGCCTGCCATCAGCATGGCCGTGGCCTGCAGAATATACTGCACGTCCCGCTGCAGGTCGCCCCGGCTCTCCAGATATTGGCGGTGAAGCTCACTGATAGCGGCCTCCAGATCCTCCCGGAACTGTTGACTGCGGAGGGTGCGCTGCTGCAAATATTCCGCCAGATACATCCGGAGCTCGTCCTCGTACTGCCGGTGGGCCATGAGGCTGTCCGGATAGGTTTCGTTGTGGGGATAGGTAAAGGCGTCCGCCAGATAATGGGTCAGCTTGCCCAGGGTATAGTACTGCCAGGTGGTCCAGCTCCGGCACTGGCGGAGGCGGGCGATGTGGGCGTTGATATAGAGCTGCGAGTTGGAGAAATTGTGTCCCCGGAATTTCCTGGCCCGCAGAGAGCCCTTCAGATACGACAGGGGATTGCAGTCCGGCTGAAAGGAACCGAACAGAAAGGCTAGCTCATAGCGGCGGGCCGCGAAGCCATGCTGGCTTTGCAGCAGCATGGATGCCAGGAGCTTGTGACTGCGTTTCTGCATGGGGACAACACCTCCGGGACAGAGTTCCACAACGCAAAAAGTATACCATGGTTGCCGTGTAAAAAGCAATAGCCGGAACATGAAAATAAATGTGAACAGGAGAAAAGGGAACCTTTGCCGGAACTTGCAGCGAAACGCTGAATTTTGCGGCAAAGATGGGCCGGGGGTTTGACTTACGGCGGCGGGGCTTCTAAAATAGGAAAGAACCTTTGGAAAACAGGTGATCGTTTTGAAACTCTTGACTCAGATCGGAATTATTTTCGGCATCTGCTGGATCAGCCAGTGTATCGAGCAGGCCCTGCCCTTTACCATGCCCGCCAGCATCATCGGCATGGTGCTGCTGCTGGCGCTTTTGGTGCTGCGGGTGGTAAAGACGGAGCATATTCAGGAAAAGTCCGATTTTTTGCTGGCCAATCTGCCCTTTTTCTTCGTGCCGGCGGTGGTGTCCATCATGAAGTACACGGACGTGCTGCGGAACAACCTGGTGGCGCTGGTGGTGATCTGCGTGGTATCCATGGTCATTACCTTTGCCGCCACAGTGCTGGCGGTGCGGCTGACCATCCGGGTGATGAACGGGAGGAAAAAGTGATGGAGGAATTGCTGCGCTCTCCCTTTTTCGGCGTTACGCTGACGGTGCTGGCCTACGTTCTCGGCATGAAGATCCAAAAAAAGAGCGGCCTTGTGGTGTGCAACGGCCTGGTGCTGGCGGCACTGATGATCATTGCCGTACTGACGGTGTTTGACATTTCCTATGAGGACTACTATGTGGGCGGCAGCATGATCAACCTCTTCCTGTCTCCCGCCACCGTGTGCGTGGCCGTGTCTGTCTATGCCAAGCTGGACGTGCTGAAGAAGAATCTGCTGCCGGTGCTGGTAGGCTGCACCGTGGGGGCGGTGACCTCCGTCCTCTCCGTATGGGGACTGTGCCGGGCCTTTGGGCTGGACACCGCCTTGACGGCCTCTCTTCTGCCGAAATCCGTCACCACCCCCATCGCCTCCGCCATCGCGGAGGGGCACGGCGGCATCGTGTCCATCACGGTGGTGGCGGTCATCTTCACCGGCATCGTGGGCAACCTAAGCGTGCCGCTGATGATCCGGCTGTTCCGGGTGAAGGACCCGGTGGAGGCGGGCCTGGGCATCGGCGCCTGCAGCCATGCCATGGGCACCGCCAAGGCCCTGGAGCTGGGAGAGACCGAGGGGGCCATGAGCGGCATTGCCATCGGCCTGTGCGGCATCGTTACCACGGTGCTGGCACTGTTTTTTGACTTCCTGCTGTCATAGGGATAATAAAAGTATGGAAAAGTCCCCGGCCTGAAAAAGACCGGGGACTTTTCCGCACTGTGAAAAAAGAAAAGAAAGAGGGGAACAATGGGGAAGGTGAACCGCAGCAACGGTACTCTCCTAAAGTTTATAAAAAAACGAGCGCAATGAAAAGGCGGGAGGGGAACCGCACGCTCCATTGCGCTCGTTTTTTCAAAAGGAAGTGGGGGACGCGCAGGCGTCCGCAAAGACCTTACACGGAGAACAGCAGGTCGGAGTACACGGGGAAGGGCCAGTATTCCTTGGCGGTGATGGTCTCCAGCTTGTCGGCAGCGGCGCGGGCGGCGGTCATGTCGGCCAGGATGACATCGTGGCTGTAAGCCATGGCTTCCTTGGCGTCGGCGGGCGTGGCAGCCACATCGGCCTCCAGCTTGTCGCAGGCATCCAGCAGGGTGTCGGTGAGCTCGGCCACGCTCTTGGCGGTGACCGTCTCATACTTGCTGCTCACGCCCAGGGCGCTCTTGCTGTCGGCCCGCTCGCACAGGTCGGTGGCGTAGGCGGAGACGGCGGGCAGGATGTCGTGGCGGATCATATCCACCATGGTGTTGGCCTCGATGGCGATGACGGTGGAGTAGTTCTCCACGTGGATCTCGGCACGGGCGCGGATCTCAGCCTCGGTGTAGATGCCGTGGTTGACGAACAGGTCCACGTTCTTCTTGGCGGTGTACATGGGCAGGGCGTCGGCGGTGGAGGTCAGGTTGCACAGGCCCCGCTTCTCCGCCTCGGCGATCCAGGCGTCGTCATAGCCGTTGCCGTTGAAAATGATGCGCTGATGCTCGGTAAAAACCTTCTTGATGAGGGCGTGGAGGTCCGCCTGGAAGTCAGAGGAGCCCTCCAGCTGGTCGGCGAACTGCTTCAGCTCCTCGGCCATCATGGTGTTCAGAGCGATGTTGGGACCGGAGATGGACTGGGAAGAGCCCAGCATGCGGAACTCGAACTTGTTGCCGGTGAAGGCCATGGGAGAGGTGCGGTTGCGGTCGGTGTTGTCCTGGGGAATGGCGGGCAGCACGTCCACGCCGATCTGCAGGTTGCGCTTGCCGGCCTCCTTGAACTCGGTGCCCTGGATGATGGACTGGACCACGCCGTTGAGCTCGTCGCCCAGGAAAATGGACAAAACGGCGGGAGGCGCTTCCTGGGCGCCCAGACGGTGGTCGTTGCCGGCGAAGGCGACGGTGGCCCGCAGGAAATCCTGGTACTCGTCAACGCCCTTGACAAAGGCGGCCAGGAACAGCAGGAACTGGGCGTTCTGGCTGGGGGTGGAGCCGGGCTTGAACAGGTTCTTGCCGGTGTCGGTGCCCAGGGACCAGTTGTCGTGCTTGCCGGAGCCGTTGACGCCGGCGAAGGGCTTTTCATGGAGCAGGCAGACCAGGCCGTGCTTGTCGGCCACCTTCTTCATGACCTCCATGGCCAGCTGGTTGTGGTCGCAGGCGGTGTTGGCGTCGGAGAAAATGGGGGCCATCTCATGCTGAGAGGGGGCCACCTCGTTGTGCTTGGTCTTGGAGAGGACGCCCAGAGACCACAGCGTCTCGTCCAGCTCCTTCATGTAAGCGGCGACCCGGGGCTTGATGGCGCCGAAGTAGTGGTCCTCCAGCTCCTGGCCGCGGGGCGGCTTGGCGCCGAACAGCGTCCGGCCGGTCATGCGCAGGTCCTCGCGCTTGTTGTACAGCTCCTTGTCAATGAGGAAGTACTCCTGCTCGGGGCCCACCTGGGCGGTGACGCGCTTGGTCTCCGTGTCGCCGAACAGCCGCAGGATGCGGATGGCCTGGCGGGAGACCTCGTCCATGGAGCGCAGCAGAGGGGTCTTCTTATCCAGCGCATGGCCGGAGTAAGAGCAGAAGATGGTGGGGATGCACAAGGAGCCTTCCTTGATGAAAGCGAAGGAGGTGGGGTCCCAGGCGGTGTAGCCGCGGGCCTCAAAGGTGGCGCGCAGGCCGCCGGAGGGGAAGGAGGAAGCGTCGGGCTCGCCCCGGACCAGCTCCTTGCCGGAGAACTCCATGATGATCTTGCCGCCGCCTGCGGGAGAGATGAAGCTGTCGTGCTTCTCGGCGGTGACGCCGGTCATGGGTTGGAACCAATGGGTGAAATGGGTGGCGCCCTTTTCCACGGCCCACTGCTTCATGGCCTCGGCGATCTCGTTGGCGGTGGAGATATCCAGGGAAGTGCCTTCGGTAACGCATTTCTTCCAGGCCTTGTAGGAGGCGGAAGAAAGACGCTCCTTCATGGTCTCCTCGTTAAAGACCATGCTGCCGAACAGCTCGGGGAGTTTTAGGGTGGTACTCATACGTTTATCCTCCTATTTATCTTAATAAGAATCCTATCATAAAATGAGGGAGATTCAATAGGTAATACCTATAAAAATGACGGCGATTATTGACCACTGGCACCGTAGTTTGCCAAAACCCGGGCGGAGGGATCGTTGACGTTGCAACCCTCCCAGCTCTTGTTGGGCATCCAGAAATCCTTGATCATGGGCGCCTGGCCGGGATAGTATTTCTCGAAGATCTCCCGGTACAGAAGGCTCTCCTTGGTGAAGGGAGTGCAGTAGTCGTACTTGTGGCGGAGGGTCTCAAACTCCTCGTCGGTGTACTTCTCCTCGGCGTAGGCCTTCAGGTCGTCCACCATGGAGTGGCCCACGGCGTCGGAGAAGGCGGCCTTCTGGCGCCACAGGATGTCGTCCGGCAGCAGATGGTCGTTTTCAAAGGCGTGGCGCAGCAGGTACTTGCCCATGTTGTAGGTGTTGAGCTTCAGCTGGGGGTCGATGCTCATGACGTATTTCACGAAGTCCAGGTCGCCGAAGGGGACACGGGCCTCCAGGGAGTTGACGGAGATGCAGCGGTCCGCCCGCAGCACGTCGTACATGTACAGCTCATCCACCCGCTTTTTGGCCTCGTCCTGGAAGGCCTGGGCGCTGGGGGCGAAGTCCGTGTACTTGTAGCCGAACAGCTCGTCGGAGATCTCGCCGGTCAGCAGCACCCGGATGTCGGTCTGCTCGTGAATGGCCTTGCAGCAAAGGTACATGCCCATGCTGGCCCGGATGGTGGTGATGTCCCAGGTGCCCAGCATGGCGATGACCTCCTCCAGGGAGTCCAGCACCTGCTGGCGGGTCATATAGACCTCGGTGTGGTCGGCGCCGATGAAATCGGCCACCTCCCGGGCGTACTTCAAGTCGATGGCGTCCTTGTCCATGCCGATGGCGAAGGTGCGGATCTTCTTGCCCAAAATGAGGGAGGAGATGGCGCACACCAGGGAGGAGTCCAGACCGCCGGAGAGCAGGAAGCCCAGAGGGGCGTCGGCGTCCAGCCGCTTATCCACGCCGGCGATGAGCTTGTTGCGGATGTTGTGGCACACGGTCTCCAGGTCGTCGGTGGTGTACTTTTTCACGGTGGTCAGGTCCGCGTAGCGGATGAACTTGCCGTAGGCGTAATAGTGGCCGGGTGGGAAGGGGCATACCTCGTCGCACAGGCCCACCAGGTTTTTGGCCTCGCTGGCGAACATGATGGCGCCGTCCTTGTCGTAGCCGTAGAACAGGGGCCGGATGCCGATGGGGTCACGGGCGGCCACCAGGGAGTCGGTCATGGAATCGTAGATGATGAGGGCGAACTCGGCGTCCAGGCGGGAGAACATGGACAGGCCGTATTCATGGAACAGGGGGAGCAGGATCTCGCAGTCGCTGCCGCTCTTGAACTCGTATTTTTCGGACAGCTGCCGCTTCAAGGGGCGGAAGCCGTAGATCTCGCCGTTGCAGACCACGTAGTCGCCGTCCAGCTCGAAGGGCTGCATGCCGGCCTCCGTCAAGCCCATGATGGCCAGACGGTGGAAGCACAGGTAGCCGGACGGGGTCTCGATGATGCGGCTCATGTCGGGGCCGCGGGACTTGGTGCGGTCAAAATAGGGGCGGATCTCTTCTTTGGTGTAGGTCTTTTTGGAAAAACCCATGATGGAACACATATCAAGCACCTCCAAATTTTGTGCCGCCAACGGCTCCGGAGGGGCGGAAAAACGGCACATAACAAAAAACGCAGCTATCTCCTAAAAATTTTAGGACGAATAGCTGCTATCCGCGGTGCCACCTAATTTACCTCCCCTTTGACAGGGACGGTCACCTTCAAGGCTCCAACAAGCCCGTGTGATGTAACGATCACAACTCGTCGCACTTACTAGCGGAAACCGCGTTCAGATTGCAGCTACGGAGTGTTCTTCGCGCAGATTCTTTGTACGGGGTTTCCACTGTCTCCCGCTCACTGAAACGGAACTTCTGCGGTACTTTTCTCCATCAACGCCGTTGTCGATGTTTTAATTGATGTTTGGAGTTTACCACCGGAGGCGGACAGTTGTCAACGTCAAAACATACAAAATGAAAAGTTTTTTCCTTTATATTTTGAGACGGTGCATAGAATCGAACAGGGACGCCTGCTTTTCACAAAAAACAGGCGTCCCTGTGGGGCTTACAGGTTGATCTCCGGCTTTTCCCCGCTGGCCTGGTCCAGCAGAGGCGCCACCTGGCGGAGGAAGGCATCCACCTGCTCCGGGCAGCGGCCGATGTAGGCGCTGGGGGTCAAAACGGCCTCCATCTCCGCCTCGGTCATGCCGAAGGCGGGCTCCGCCGCCAGACGGCTGAGAAGGTCGCACTTTTCGCCCTCCTTCATTTTGGCCGTGGCGGCCATGGAGCAGGTGCGGATGATCTCGTGGAGCTCCTGGCGGTTGCCGCCCCGCTTCACGGCCTCCATCATCAGATTCTCCGTGGCGATGAAGGGCAGGTACTCCCGCACCGTGGCGTCCACCACCTTTTCGTTCACATGGAGGCCGTCGGTGACGTTCTGGGCCAGACGCAAAATGGCGTCGGCGCAGAGGAAGCCCTCCGGCATGGAGATGCGGCGGTTGGCGGAGTCGTCCAGGGTCCGCTCCAGCCACTGGACGGAGGCGGTCATGGGGGCGTTCATGGCGTCGGCCATCAAGTAGCGGCTGAGGGAGCAGATGCGCTCGGAGCGCATGGGGTTGCGCTTGTAGGCCATGGCGGAGGAACCGATCTGGTTTTTCTCAAAGGGCTCCTCCACCTGCCGGTCGTGCTGGAGCAGGCGGATGTCGTTGGCCATGCGGTAGCAGCTCTGGGCAATGGAGGAAAGGCAGTTCAAAATGCGGCTGTCCACCTTCCGGGGGTAGGTCTGGCCGCAGACGGGGAAGCACTTGTCAAAGCCGAACTCGGCGCTGATCTGGCGGTTCATCTCGTCGATCTTGGCGCCGTCGCCCTCGAACAGGTCCATGAAGCTGGCCTCGGTGCCGGTGGTGCCCCGGCAGCCCAGGAACTTCATATTGTCCAGCACGAAGTCCAGCTCCTCCAGGTCGGCCAGCAGGTCCTGCATCCACAGGGTGGCCCGCTTGCCCACCGTCACCAGCTGGGCGGGCTGATAGTGGGTGTAGCCCAGGGTGGGCGTGGCCTTATAGGCGTCGGCGAACTTGGAGAGGTTGGCCAGCACGGCGATGAGCTCGCCCCGGAGATACCGCAGGCCCTCCCGGTAGATGATGAGGTCGGCGTTATCGGTGACGTAGCAGCTGGTGGCGCCCAGGTGGATGATGCCGGCGGCGGAGGGAGCAACCTTGCCGTAGGTGTACACATGGGCCATGACGTCGTGGCGGACTTCCTTTTCCCGCTGGGCGGCCATTTCGTAATCGATGTCGGTGAGGTGGGCCTCCAGCTCCGCCACCTGCTCGGCGGTGACAGGGAGCCCTAAGTTGTGCTCCGCCCGGGCCAGGGCCACCCAGAGCTTTCGCCAGGTCTGGATGCGCATGTCGGCGGAGAACAGATGAAGCATGAATTGGGAGGCGTACCGGGACGCCAGGGGGGATTCGTAACGGTCTTTAGACATATGAGGTCAACCTTTCTTCCTATAAAAAGTTAGGAGGCATCCGTTTACGGATGCCTCCCGCTGGTTTGCGTGGTTTTCGCCGGAGGCGAAAAGGGCGTGCGCTCAGTCCTTCTTGTCCTGATCCCGGTTCCGGCGGCTGCGTACCAGCTGAATGCTGGAAAACACAAAGAAGAAAACGCCGAACACGGCCATGTCCCAGGCCTTCAGAAAAATGAACAGGGCGGAGAGAATGATGGATACGATCCACAAAAGAATCATGACGGTGTCTCCCGATTCCGGCGCCGGAGCTGTCCGGCGTGTATTTTGAGGCGGGGACGGGCCCGCCGGTCAGCGGATGATGATGGAATCCCGCTCGGGACCAACGGAGACATAGGTGATGCGGCAGCCGATCTGGGCCTCCACATACTCCACGTACCGCCGGGCAGCCTCCGGCAGGTCCTCCCACTTGCGGACGCCGGAGATGTCGCACTTCCAGCCGTCCATGTACTCCATCACCGGCTTGGCGTCCGGCAGGACGGCGGGGAAGGGGAAGTAGTCGATCTGCTCTCCGTTCAGCTCATAGCGGGCGCAGACGGGGACCTTGTCCATGTAGCTGAGGACATCCAGCTTCGTCAGGGCGATGTCCGTGGCGCCCTGGCACTGGATGCCGTAGCGGGTGGCCACGATGTCGATGGGACCCACCCGGCGGGGACGGCCGGTCTTGGCGCCGTATTCGCCGCCGGCTTCCCGAAGCTTTTCAGCCTCCTCGCCGAACCACTCGCAGGTAAAGGGGCCCTCGCCCACGCAGGAGGAGTAGGCCTTCACCACGCCCACGATCTTGTCGAGCTTGGCCTCGGGGAAGCCGGAGCCCACGGGGGCGTAAGCGGCGATGGGGTTGGAGGAGGTGGTGTAGGGATAAATGCCGTAGTCCAGGTCCCGCAGGGAGCCCAGCTGGGCCTCAAACAAAATGTGCTTGCCATCCTTCTGGGCCTGGCGCAGGAAGGCGCCGGTGTCACAGATGAAGGGCTTGATCTTCTCACCGTAATCGGCCACCCAGGCCTTTAGGTCGTCCAGCGTGTAGGGCTTGGCGCCGTAGACCTTCTCCAGCGTCAGATTCTTCCACTCCAGGATGCCCTCCAGGTGCTCCCACAGCTTGTCCGGATACAGCAGCTCACCGGCCATGACGGTCTTTTTCTGGTACTTGTCGGAGTAGAAGGGAGCGATGCCCTGCTTGGTGGAGCCGTACTTCTTGTCGGCCAGGCGGGCCTCCTCCAGACCGTCCAGGTCCCGGTGCCAGGGCAGCAGCAGGGAGGCGCGGTCGCTGATCTTCAGGTTGTCGGGGGTGATGGCGACGCCGTGACTGGCGATGTCCTGCATCTCCGTCCACAGGTTCTCGCAGTCCAGGGCCACGCCGTTGCCCAGGATATTCACCACGCCCTGGCGGAAAATGCCGGAGGGCAGCAGGTGCAGGGCGAACTTGCCCAGCTCGTTGACCACGGTGTGGCCGGCGTTGCCGCCGCCCTGGTAGCGGACGACCACGTCATAGTCGCTGGTGAGCAGGTCCACCATGCGGCCCTTGCCCTCGTCGCCCCAGTTGATGCCTACGATGGCGCAATTTGACATAATGAAAAACCTCCCGGTTTCAGTATACAAATACAGTTGGGAGAAAAACAGGTCCCAAACCTAAGTTATTATATCGGGAGTTTCCCCATAAGTAAAGAACAAAGTCATAATAATCAAGATAAATTTACCTAATGTTTTCCGGCGGAAGGTATCCGGGAAAGGGAAATTTGCGGCGCGGGCCGCGGACCGCTCTTTTCAAAGGGGAAAAGTTATGATATACTTTCCTGCGGAAAATACGCGAAGAGGGGTCGTGCACATATGACAGCCATTGGATTTGACAATCAGAAATACCTGACCACCCAGTCAGAGCAGATCAAGCGCCGCATCGCCCAGTTCGGCGGCAAGCTGTACCTGGAGTTCGGCGGCAAGCTGTTCGACGATTACCACGCTTCCCGGGTGCTGCCGGGCTTTGAGCCAGACAGCAAGATCCGCATGCTCCAGCAGCTCAAGGACGACGTGGAGATCGTCATTGCCATCAACGCGGCGGACATTGAGAAGAACAAGGTCCGGGGGGACCTTGGCATCACGTATGACGAGGACGTCCTGCGCCTCATCGACATTTTCCGGGGGATGGGGCTGTTCGTGGGCAGCGTGGTGCTGACCCGGTACAACGGCCAGGCGGCGGCGGACGCCTTTTTGAAGCGGCTGGCGGCGCTGGGCATCCGCTGCTACCGCCACTATCCCATCGCCGGATACCCCTCCGACGTGCCCCACATCGTCAGCGACGAGGGCCTGGGCAAAAACGATTATATCGAGACCAGCCACTCCCTGGTGGTGGTGACGGCTCCCGGCCCCGGCAGCGGCAAGATGGCCACCTGCCTCAGCCAGCTGTACCACGACTACAAGCGGGGCATCACCGCCGGCTACGCCAAGTTTGAGACCTTCCCCATCTGGAACCTGCCCCTCAAGCACCCGGTGAACCTGGCCTATGAGGCCGCCACGGCGGACCTGGACGACGTGAACATGATCGACCCCTTCCATTTGGAGGCCTACGGCAAGACCGCTGTCAACTATAACCGGGATGTGGAGATATTCCCGGTGCTCAACGCCATTTTCAAAAAGATCCAGGGCAGCTCCCCCTACCAGTCCCCCACGGATATGGGCGTCAACATGGCGGGCAACTGCATTGTGGACGACGCCGTCTGCTGTGCCGCCTCCCGGATGGAGATCCTGCGGCGGTACTACACCGCGTGCGTGGAAAAGCTCCAGGGCAAGTGCGGCGATGAGCCCGTGCGGAAGCTGGAGCTGGTCATGCAGCAGGCCGGCGTCACGACAGACGTCTGTCCGGCGGTGTCCGCGGCCCTTTTGAAGGCGGAGACCACCGGCGGCCCCGCCGGCGCCATGGTGCTGCCGGACGGCCGGGTGGTCACCGGCAAGACCTCCGACACCCTGGGCGCCGCCTCGGCGCTGCTGCTGAACGCGCTGAAGGCCGTGGGCGGCATCGGCGACCAGTTCGAGCTCATCTCCTCCCAGGTGCTGGAGCCGGTGTGCGACCTCAAGACCAAGTATCTGGGCCACAAGAATCCCCGCCTCCACACGGATGAGGTCCTCATGGCCTTGACCATCTCCGCCCTCACCAATCCTCTGGCGGAGCACGCCCAGCAGCAGCTGCCCATGCTCCGAGGCTGCGACGCCCACTTCACCGTCATTTTGAGCGAGGTGGACGAAAAGCTCTTAAAGCGCCTGGGCATCAACGTCAGCTGCGAGCCCCGGTACGAGACGAAGAAGCTGTATCACAAGTGAGAGACCAGAAAAACGGCGGTAGATTTCCTGCTGGAAAGCATACCGTCGTTTTCTCTGTTGCCGCCGCATGGGCGGCAGGAAAGGAACGTTATGGACCCTATTATTGAACAACTGGCCCAAGAGCTGGGCAAGCTCCCCCAGCATGTGGAAAACGTGGTGCGCCTGCTGGACGAGGGCAACACCATCCCCTTCATCGCCCGCTACCGCAAGGAGCTCCACGGCGCCATGGACGACACGTCCCTGCGGACGTTGGAAGAGCGGCTCCAATACCTCCGGGGCCTGCAGGAGCGGCGGGAGACGGTGAAAGCCGCCATCGAGGCCCAGGGCAAGCTGACGGAGGAGCTGGCCGCCGCCATCGACAAGGCCGCCACCCTGGCGGAGGTGGAGGACCTTTACAGGCCCTACAAGCAAAAGCGCCGCACCCGCGCCACCGTGGCCCGGGAAAAGGGCCTGGAGCCTTTGGCGCAGGTGCTGTTCGCCCAGGGACCGGACTGCCCGGAGCCTCTGGCGGAGGCGGAGAAGTACGTGGACGCGGAAAAGGGCGTGGAGACGGCGGAGGACGCCCTGGCCGGCGCGGCGGACATTGTGGCCGAGACCATCAGCGACGACGCGGAGCTGCGCAAGCGCCTGCGGGAGCTGCTGATGAAAAACGGCATCCTCCACAGTGTGGCCGCCACGGAAGAGGACACCGTCTACCGCCTGTACTACGACTTCTCCCAAGCCCTCTCCCGGCTCCAGGGCCACCAGGTCCTGGCCATGAACCGGGGAGAGAAGGAGGAAAAGCTGAAAATCAGCGTGGAGCTGGACCGGGACCTGGCCCTGCGGACGCTGCGGCGGGCAGTGGTGGTCCCCGGCAGCGCCGCCATGGAGTTTGTGAAAGCGGCGGCGGAGGACGCCTATGACCGCCTCATTTTCCCCTCCTTGGAGCGGGAGGCCCGCTCCGTCCTAACGGATACGGCCAACGAAGGGGCCATCGGCCAGTTCGCCTTGAACTTAAAGCCCCTGCTCATGCAGCCCCCTGTCAAGGGTAAGGTCACCATGGGCCTGGACCCCGGCTACCGCATGGGCTGTAAAGTGGCGGTGGTAGACGGCACCGGCAAGGTGCTGGACACCGCGGTGGTCTATCCCACCTACGGCCAGCGGCAGAAGCAGGAAGCCATCACTTCGCTGGATAATATGGTCAAAAAGTACAATATAGAGCATATTGCCATCGGCAACGGCACCGCCAGCCGGGAGACGGAGCAGATGGCTGTGGAGCTCATCCGCCAGGAGAAGGCGGCGGGCCGGACCGTCAGCTACATGATCGTGTCCGAGGCCGGCGCCTCCGTGTACTCCGCCAGCCCACTGGCGGCGGAGGAGTTCCCCCAGTTCGACGTGAACCTTCGCTCCGCCGTGTCCATTGCCCGGCGGCTCCAGGACCCCCTGGCGGAGCTGGTGAAGATCGATCCCAAGGCCATCGGCGTGGGCCAGTACCAGCACGACATGCCCCCCAAGCGGCTGGACGAGGCCCTTGCCGGCGTGGTGGAGGACTGCGTCAACGCCGTGGGCGTGGACGTGAACACGGCGTCGCCCTCCCTGCTGCAGCGGGTGTCCGGTCTGAACGGCACCACCGCCAAAAACGTGGTGGCCTACCGGGAGGAAAACGGTCCCTTCACCTCCCGGGCTCAGCTGAAAAAGGTGCCGAAGCTGGGGCCCAAGGCTTTCCAGCAGTGCGCGGGCTTTCTGCGGGTGCCGGAGAGCAAAAGCGTGCTGGACAACACCGCCGTCCACCCGGAGAGCTATGACGCCGCCAAGCAGCTCCTGGAGCTGACCGGCCACACCCTGGCGGATGTAAAGGCCGGGAAGCTGACAGACCTCACCGCCCAGGTGAAGTCCTACGGCGAGGAGAGGGCGGCGGAGGCCATCGGCGTGGGCGTCCCCACCCTGCGGGACGTGGTGGCGGAGCTGATGAAGCCCGGCCGGGACATCCGGGACGACCTGCCGGCGCCCATCCTCCGCACCGACGTGCTGGAGATGAAGGACCTCAAGCCCGGCATGGTCCTCACGGGCACGGTCCGCAACGTCATCGACTTCGGTGTGTTCGTGGATATCGGCGTCCACCAGGACGGCTTGGTCCACATCTCCCAGGTGGCGGATAAATTTATCAAGCACCCCTCGGAGGTGGTCTCCGTGGGGGATGTGGTGCAGGTGGTGGTCCTGGAGGTGGACGAGAAGAAAAAGCGCATTTCCTTGTCCATGCGCCAGGCAAAGAAATGAGGCGGCCATGGTCCTATCCATTGACCAGGTGAACGACCTGCTGGACGAGATGGCGGAGCAGTTCCCGGAGGCTCTGTTCGACGGCCTCAACGGCGGGGTGAACCTGCTGGAGGAGGCGGTGCCGGACCCGGAGTTCCCGGCGGGGGAGATGTATATTCTGGGGGAGTACTGCGAGGACGCTCTGGGCCGGTATATCAACCTCTATTACGGCTCCTTCACCGCCCTGGCGGAAAAGGAGGATTGGGACGAGGACGACTGGCAGGACGAGCTGTACACCACCTTTTCCCATGAACTGACCCACCACATGGAAAGACGCGGCGGGCTCCACGCCCTGGACGACTGGGACGCGGAGGAGCTGGCGCGGTGGCGGGCGGAATACGGGCAGGACGTATAACGAAAAAGGAGGCGGCGAAAGCCGCCTCCTTTTGGTATTTTCAGCTGACAGCGCCCGCGCAGCCGCAGAGCTTCCGGGCGGCGGCGCGGGTGAAAAAGTTGATGAAGGGCCCCAGGCCCAGGGCGCAGAACAGCGTTCCCAGCCCCACGATCCCGCCCAGGGCAAAGGCCGTCACCGCGCAGACGGAATCCGAGAGGATCCTGCACCAAAAATAGGGCAGGGGCAGCCGGTCCGCCATGATGATGGAAATGGCGTCATAGGGGGCGATGCCCAGGTCCGCCGTCTGGTACAGGGCGCAGGAGAAGGACAGAATCAAGACTCCCAGCAGCATGAGCCCCAGCCGCCCGGCCAGGGAGGTGGGAAGAACAAACAGGCGGGTGATGGCCGCCGTCCACAGGTCCGTGAAGACGCCCACCCCGAACCAGTTGAAAAAGGTGCCGATGCCGATGAACCGCCGGCCGCAGAAAAGCTCCAGGAGGAACCAGATGGAGTTGGCGGCGATGAGCGTAACGGAAAAGGGCTGGCCGATGCGGCTGCCGATGGCCATGACCATGGCGCTGCTGGGGTCGTTGCCCATCAGCGACAGCCGGAACAGGCACACCCCGATTCCCATGATGACGATGCCGCAGACCATAACTGCGCACCTGCGCCGCCAGAGTGGCCCGTGAAGAGCGAACATACCGCTGTCCTCCTGTCCATCAAACCTTGGCGGCGGCTTTCTTCCCTTGCAAAGCGCCGTCCGCCGTAGTATGATTATACAGGCAGAAATTCAGAAGAATATCAAATTTTCACCAGAGTAACAGCACAAAACAGCCAAAGTGCGGAGGCGGTAAAATGATCCAGCGGTCCAGAACGGTGAGCACCGCCCAAAACGGCGCGGAGCTGGGTGCCCACGGCACCGGCCTTCTGCCGGTGGCGGCGTATGACAACGACTATACGGAGCGGGAAGCCGCCTGGCACTGGCACCGGGAGCTGGAGCTCATCCGTGTGGCGGAGGGGCGGCTGCGGGTCTTGCTCCCAGGGGAACAGGTGCTTTTAAACAGCGGCGAGCTTTTGTTTATCAACAGCGGCGTCATGCACGCAGCGGCCAACGGCGGCGAAGGGGCGTGCCTCCTTCACTCCGTGGTGTTTCTGCCGGAGTTTTTGTGCAACGGGACGGAGGGCATCTTCTGGCGGAAATACCTCGGTCCCCTGGTGGAAAACGCGGCGCTGCCAAGCGTCCGGTTCCCCGGCGGCGGAGCCCATACGGCCCAGGCCCTGGCGTATATGGACAGGTTTTGGGAGGCGTGCCGGGAGGAGCCCTTCGGCTACGAATTTCTTCTTAGGGAACAGCTGAGCGGCATGCTGCGGCTCCTGGCCGCCGGCAGCGCCGAAGCTCCGCCGCCGGCCTCACCCCGGCGCCGGCGGGAGGATGAACGGGTGAAGGTGATGCTGGCCTATATCCAGGAAAACTACGCCTCGGAGATCACCGCCCGGACCCTGGCCGCCCAGGCCAGCATCAGCGAGAGCGAGTGCCTGCGCTGCTTCCGGGGCGTGCTGGGCACCACGCCCATCCAGTATGTGAAAAAGTACCGCCTGCAAATGGCGGCGGACCTTCTGACTGCCACGGACTGCGCCGTTACGGAGATCGCCCTCCGGTGCGGCTTTGCCCACATGAGTTATTTTGCCCGGGCCTTTCGGGAGCTCTTTGGGCTCACGCCCCGGGAATACCGGCGCAGAGCCGCGGGGGAACCTCAACAAACATAACAAGGAGGCGGCCTTTCGGCCGCCTCCTTCCTGCGGTTCGTTATTCCCATTCAATGGTTCCGGTGGGCTTCGGCGTCAAGTCAAAGAGCACCCGGTTCACGCCCTTCACCTCGGCGGTGATGCGGGCGGTGATGTGCTGGAGCAGGTCAAAGGGGACGTTCTCCACCGTGGCGGTCATGGCGTCCACCGTGTTGACGGCCCGGATGATGACGCACCACTCGTCGGCCCGCCGGTTATCCCGGACGCCCACGCTCTTCAAGTCGGGGATGGCGGTGAAGTATTGCCACACCTTGCCCTCCAGGCCGTTCTTGGCGAACTCCTCCCGGAGGATGGCGTCAGACTCCCGGACGGCCTCCAGCCGGTCCCGGGTGATGGCGCCCAGGCACCGCACACCCAGGCCGGGGCCGGGGAAGGGCTGGCGGTAGACCATGCCGTCCGGCAGGCCCAGGGCCTTGCCGCAGGCGCGGACCTCGTCCTTGAACAGCATCTTCAGCGGCTCCACCAGGGCAAAGTTCAAATCCTCCGGCAGTCCGCCCACGTTGTGGTGGCTCTTCACGGCCTTCACCGTCTTGGTGCCGGACTCGATGATGTCGGGATAAATGGTGCCCTGGGCCAGGAACTCGATGCCCTCCAGCTTCCGGGCCTCCTCCTCAAACACGCGGATGAACTCGGCGCCGATGATCTTGCGCTTGCGCTCGGGGTCGGCCACGCCGGCCAGCTTGTCCAAAAAGCGGTCCACGGCGTCCACATAAATGAGGTTGGCGTCCATCTCGTGACGGAATACCTGCACCACCTGCTCCGGCTCGCCCTTGCGGAGCAGGCCGTGGTTCACGTGGACGCAGGTGAGCTGCTTGCCGATGGCCTTGATGAGCAGGGCGGCCACCACGGAGGAGTCCACGCCGCCGCTGAGGGCCAGCAGCACTTTTTTATCGCCCACCTGGCGGCGGATGAGCTCCACCTGGTCGGCAATGAAGTTTTCCATGTTCCAGTTGGCCTGGGCGCCGCAGGTGCCGAACACGAAGTCCCGCAGGGCGGCTTCCCGGAGGGTGCCGTCAGCGGGCCAGGCGGGAGCGCCCTTGTGGTCGGCGCACAGCACCGGCAGGCCGGAGCCGTAGACAGCCTCGCCTGCGTCGATCTCCACGCCGTCCACCACCCGGTTGGGGCCGCCGTTGAGAATGATGCCCTTCACACCGGGCAAGGCTGCCAGCTCTTGGGCGGTGATATCGTGGGCGTGGATCTCCGTGTAAACGCCCATGGCGCGGATCTCCCGGGCGATTTTGGGATTTTCCTCGCTGCCCAGGTCCAGAATCAGAATCATGTCCTGCTTCATAAGTGCCTCCTGTCAAATTTACGGATTTTACAGGAATATCCTACCATAGAATTTGTACAGACTGCAACAAAAATATCGCGATTTTGACAGATACAGACAAAATTGCTTAAATTGTCTTTGAAAAAGCGCCCCGCGGAATATCCGCGGGGCGCCTGCCGGTAAGGATTACGCGCGGTCCTCCAGAATGACGCGGCGCAGGGCCTCAATGGCGACCTGGATGGGCTTTTGGATGCTGTTGGTGGGGTAGACATCCGCACTGTTCCGGCGGGAGACAGAGCCGTCGAAATTCGTGGCGGAGACCAGTACGGAGCCGGTGCGGACGCCCAGGCTGGTGCCTACCAGGAAGAGAATGGACTCCTCCATGGAGGTGCACACGGCGCCGCCCCGCACGTAGCTGCGCCAGCGGCTGATGAGTTCGTCAGACACGGGCTTGGTCTCCGGTTCCGTCTGGGTGTAGAAGGAGTCCTTGGTGATGCTGACGCCCACCACGGTGTGATACCCCAGGGCGTTGGAGCTTTCCTCCAGGCGCTTGAGCAGCTGGTAGCTGGGGACGGCGGGGTATTCCAGGGGCAGGTAGTGGAGGCTGGTGCCGTCCATGCGGACGCTGCCGCTGGCCACCACAATGTCGCCGCACTGCACATCGGCGCAGGTGGAGGCGCAGGTGCCCACCCGGATGAAGGTGTCCGCGCCGCACTTGTGCAGCTCCTCCACGCAGATGGCGGTGGAGGGGCCGCCGATGCCGGTGGAGGTGACGGTGACCTTTTCGCCCTCCAGCGTGCCCTCCCAGGTGGTGAATTCCCGCTTGCGGGTCACCAGGCGGGGGTTGTCCAGGTGGGCGGCGATGAGCTCGCAGCGGTCCGGGTCGCCGGGAATGATGGCGTAGCGGCCCACCTCTCCCTTTGCCAGATTCACGTGCAGCATTTTTTGTGTTTCGTTCATATTTGTGACGCTCCTTTTCTTTTATGTATTGCTCCGCTCCGGGCACAAGCGCTTGCGCCGGCGTTTCAGCAAAAACGGCACCCCGCGCACCGGCAGGTTGACCGTTAGGATGAAAAAGGACCAGACCGCCGCTTCCGGATGGAACCGGCGGCTGTACCGCGTGACCGGCATGGAAGGGGGCCGGAGCTGGCCGGATGCTTAGGACTTGGACTGGGACGGGCAGCGTCAGACGGCGCCCCGCATCCGAAGCGTGGCCGCCTTGATTTTTTCGTAGCTTTCCTCGCTGATGTCGTGCTCGATCTTGCAGGCGTCCGCCGCGGCGTTTTCCGGAGAGACGCCCAGCTGGACCAGGAACTGCGTCAAAAGCTGGTGGCGGTCATAGATGCGGGAGGCGATCTCCTCGCCCGGCGGCAGCAGGGTGATCAGGCCATCGGCGTCCATCTGGATATACCCGTTTTCCCGCAGCCGCTTCATGGCTATGCTGACGCTGGGCTTGGAATACTCCAGATCCCGGACAATGTCGATGGAGCGGACGGTGCCGTTCTTCAGACGCAGCATCAAAATGCGCTCCAGATAGTCCTCCGCGGATTCGTGAATATTCATAAAGGCATCCTCCTTGCGGTCCGGTGTTTGCGAAAAGATTAACATAAACCGACCAACTTTGCAAGTTTTTCAAAGCCGGTCCTTGACAGCGGCGGTTAGCGGTGTTAAGCTAAGCACAGCTTAGAGGTTAGAGATAACTAACCTTAAATTTTTGAGCAGAAGTTAGCTATTACTAACTTCTGGAGGAGCGATGGTATGATGCCGCTGACGATGGCAAAAACGGGGGAGACCGTCACTATCCGCAAGATCACCGGCAGGGATGAGGTGCGCCAGCACCTGGCGGAGCTGGGCTTTGTGGTGGACAGCGACGTGACGGTGGTGAACGAGGTCGCCGGGAACCTGATCCTGCAGGTAAAGGACAGCCGGATCGCGCTGGGCAGGACCATGGCGAACCGCGTCATGATCTGAAGCGGTTGCCCCGGCCGGAGCAAGGGGGGATCCTGTGCAAAGCTGCATGCAGTATGAAATTTTTTTGAGGAGGCGTGTGAATATGAAAACGCTGAAAGATGTGAAGGTGGGCGAGACCGCCACTGTGGTGAAGCTCCACGGCGAAGGGCCTGTCAAGCGCCGCATCATGGACATGGGCATCACCAAGGGCGTGGAGATCTTTGTCCGCAAGGTGGCGCCCCTGGGCGACCCGATGGAGCTGAACGTCCGGGGCTATGAGCTGAGCGTGCGCAGGGCGGACGCGGAAATGATCGAAGTGGGATAAACCGGGGCGGTGGAGAGCCGCCTTTCATTCAGCACATGAGTTAGTCCAAACTAACATTAGAAAGGAGAGCGCTATGGATATCAAAATCGCGCTGGCGGGCAATCCGAACTGCGGCAAGACGACTGCAGGGCCTCTGTTACCGCTGGAGCCTGCGCGGGGAAGAGGAGGACTGGCTGCTGGATTTGATGAAAGAACTGCTGGAGAGCGCGTTCTTGGGCGGCTGCGGCCAGGCCGGCTGGCACCTGTATGAGCTTCTCTGGGAGCATGACCGGTTTGGAGATTGGGAGCCCCTTGACCTCCTGCGAAAGGCCGCCAAGAAAGGCAGCGCGGATGCCCAGCTGGAGATCGGCCGGCAGTTCTTCGTCAAGGTCATGGGATGGGATAAGGAGCTTTCCGTGCTGGGGTACTGCGGAGAGGATATCTCCGGAGAGGAGGCTCTCCACTGGTTGGAGGAGGCCCTGCCCGATCAGATCGAAGCGGCGGTCTACCTGGCCCGGCTCCTCTTGGAGGGCAAGGGAGTCCCGGCGGACGAAGAACGCGCGGTCCGTGTGCTCACCGCCGCCGCAGAGGGCCACTATGAGGGGAAGGCGGCGTTTTTCTACCGGAGCAAGTGCCTCCGGATGCTGGCAAACTGCTACGCGGAGGGCCGGGGCGTGCCGAAAGACCGCCGGAAGGCACTGCTGTACCGGAAGGCTCTTGTGTCCGAATGTGCGTTGTCTGACTAACACAAAGCGGGCGTGGATGTGCCGCAGCTTCTCTCCCGGGAGCTGCGGCACTCGCCTGTATCCAAAGCGGGTCCGGCGCCTTTTCCCTGCCGTCAGACGGCTCCCGGGGGCCCGCTGCGGCGGGCCTGAACGCATAAAGGCAGGCCTTGAAACCACAGAGGTCTCAAGGCCTGCCGAAACAGTCCGGCAGTATGAACCTGCCGCCTCGGAAAACGGGCTTCCAAACCGCTTCCTCAGTCCATCTCGTTCTTGACGTATTCCACAATGTCGCCCACGGTGTCCATATCTTCAAAGTCCGAATCCGGGATGTCGAGGTCAAAGGCCTCCTCCAGATCCAGCAGGACATCGATGAGCCCGCTTTCATCCGCTGTCAGATCGGATCGGATGGCGGTGTCCATGCTTATGAGGGCTTCATCCACATTCAGCTGTTCTGCCAGGATTGCCTTGATCTTTGCGTAAATGTCTGTTGTGTTCACGATCGTTTCTCCTTCCTGCTAAAACATGCGCAATGGAAGTCTTGACGGCAGACGCCAGGTCTGTACGTTGATCGTTCGTGGCTTTCCAATCGGTATGGCCTGCTGCGCGGCCTGCTGGACCAGGAAAAGGTGCGGCTGCTGTACGACGGGGTCCGGGGCGGCGACAGCCGCTGCGGGGACATGCTGACGGAGCTGCTGACCAGCGGCGCGGTGACCCGGGAGGTGCTGAAACAGATGAGCCCCAACCGCAGCGGCGTCAATGATTGGCCGGACACCTGGTACGAGGAGGCGCTGGAGCGCATCGAAGGCCAGATGGCCCGGGGGGCGCAGGAAAAAGAAGGGGCTGAGCAGCTCAAAGACCTTGAACCGGAGGACCTTGATCCGGAAGAAGACCTGGTTTTTCCAGAAGATGAGGCACAGTATCCCGTTGACCAGCTGGGGGAAGGCCCGGGGGACGAATAAGCCTGCAAAGCGGCCCGAACCCGGCGGAGGAAGGGGGATATCTGCCATGTCTTGCTGTCCTCGCCCTCTTCCCGGGCTGGGGGGAAGAGGGCGGACCTATCACCGGCGTGAAATACAACACATAAAGGAGTTACTGTTATGGATGATGACAAGAAACTGACCGACTACCTGGAAACGATCCTAAACCTCCAGTGCGAGCATCAAGAAATTCTGACCGGCCTGGAGCAGGAGAACAAACAGCTTCTCCAGAAAGTGCGGGAGATCAATGCCGGAGTGAGCGGACTTCAGAGAAACGTGATGGAGGTGCAGGATGCACTGCATCCCTCCGCTCCCGTCAAGAAGGAGACGGAGGCTCCGTCTGTCCCGGCCTTCAGCTATCTGATGCGCTGGGTCGGCACCGCCGCGCTGCTGGCCCCCTTGATCTGGAATGGCGTTGCCGCCGGTGTACACATTCTGCAGGGCCGGGTCTGGAACATGGACACTTCCGGTACCTTGGCTATGACCACCTGCATCTGCGCCGCCTGGGGACTGCTGCTGATCGCCGTGGAGCCGCCCCTAAACCGGGCACTGGAAAAATGGGAGGAGCGCCGCCGGGCCAATGAGACGGAGGAGGACCGGGCTATTGAAGAATTTCTGAACCAGCGCGACTCCCGCAAAAACGGCCACACCGATAAAAGCTGAAAGGCCGTCTGATTTTTTCCCGACGCTTGAATTTGTCCGAAGCAGTTGAGCCATCCTCATGCTGCAAGACAGACGGGATATACAATTTTCCAACCCAAACCATATAAAAGGAAAGAGCTGGCTGATTTTGATTAAATCAGCCAGCTCTTTCCTTATGAATCATGAAAAATGTTGTCAAATCGTTCCGCGGAGAGGTTCAGACGGTCAAAAATCCTTGGTTTTCAAGGGGTTCTGACTTCTCTGAAATCATTCAAACTCTACAAAGACTAACGCTTTTTGTTTAGGAATTATTCTCTGTAATGTTTCTCGTTCTTTTGATTATTTGATATATCCATATTATCCTGCCTATACGAGCTAATGTTATCATTTTGTTATCGGCATTGATAACACCTACTCGATAACTGTGGATAATAACTATATGTAGCATGTCAAATTATAAGCTATTTTGCTTAGAGATTCAACACAAAACTGAAATTTTACTTTTCCTTATATTCATCTGGTATTGCTATTTGAAATGTTTCACACAACAGCATCACATCATGCACATCATTTTTATCGTGTTCATATCCCAAATGAAGCATTACCTGACTCAATGGTTCAATACAAGAAACAGTTATATCTCCAACTTTTCCAATACCGGAAAAAGTTTTTGATGGAAATATATCTCCCTCATAAACAATTCCGTCATCTGTAAATTCAAAACAATGTAAATCAATGATTCTTTGTTTATCATCTTTCCAGACAGTATGACCATCCGTTGTATAATCAGTATTTACTTCCTCAAATCCATGCTGCTTAATCACATAAATATAATCATGATAATGTTTCAGTTCAACAAACAAATCAATATCATTGTGTATTCTTGATTCTCTTTTAAGAAGTGCATCAACACCCCATCCGCCATCTAAATATACTTTAATTTCGTTTTGCAAAGCATATTTTATAATTTCACATGCATCTTCTGTACGTACCATAATCTATCCTCCAAATTCAAATCTTTGTATGCTTTCCAACTCACTAAAAGCCTGAAATTTGTCAGTCTTTCATCCTTTTTGTTATCAATCACCAATTAGCTGTAATCCATTAGGATTTAGCTGATATATTTTATCGCACACCTCTTCAATATACTTTCTATCGTGAGAAATGCTAATGACAGCCCCCGGAAATTCTCGGAGCATTTTTCTTATTACCGGACCGGACAATGGTGAAAAATTTCTTGTCGGTTCATCCAGAATAAGAACATTTGCACCACTTAAGCTCATCCTCAAGAGAAGCACTTTCGCCTTTTGTCCGCCTGATAACTCCCGAATCGGATGCTCCATTTCATCTGGTGTGTATTTAAGTGAACCAAGGTATGTTCTAATTCTTGTACGCTCTTCTTTATCTCCTGTTTTATCAAGGTAATCAACCGGTGTAACATCCAAATCCAGCAGGTCTTCATAAGTTTGAGGCATATATTCTGCTTTAATGTCATTCCGATTTAGGAGTTCTTCCGCTATCTTTTTTAGAAGAGTCGTTTTTCCTGCCCCGTTGGCTCCTATCATACAGATTTTTTCTGAACCTTTTATTTTTAAATGAATTCCTTCTGCTAAAATTCTTTTGCCATCCGGAGTCACAAGCTTTGAAAGTTCATATTCTATGACCGTTTTTCCTGCGGGAATGTGTGAGTTTTCATCCCCTAATTTGACAAAGATTGCTTCTTCCTGTTCCGGCATCTGAGTCATATTTTCATCTTCTTTTTCAAATCTTCGTTCCATTGCCTTAACCGTATGCATTTTGTCCTTTAAGTTTTTGGCAACAGACGGTGCTTGTCTGGTACAACTTCTTAATGCACCTTGTACACTCTGCATAACTCTTTGATATTTTTCATCGCGAATCTTTTTCTCCCTACGGTCACTCAGTGCCCGCTGTTTTTGGATTTCAAATTTATGAAGCCGTTCTTCCACATAGCGTCTATAGGGAAGCTTTGCCACGGTATATCTCGCCTTTGTTTTTCGTATAATCTGCTCGATATCCTTTTTCTTCCTTTCTTAAAATAATTTTTTGCTTGCCGCTTTCTCCGTGTTAAAGTTCCAACAGGCACTCCTGCTTGTCGGCAGGCGCTGTGCTGTCCCAATGCACCGCAGTACATCAGGCGCTCGCTCGTATAGGGGTTCCCGAAAAGTCGGAGACTTTTGGGGAAGAGGAGGAGCAGTGCAGCGAATGAGCTTTTGTGCTTGCACACAAGCGAACGATACGGAACTTGCTCCGACGAGGTCTTGGCGGTTTGGCTTTTCGGACGGTCATTCAGTTGTCGCATTAAGCATATTTGTTTAATTCGTAATTTATTTTACTAAACATATTTGCTATTGTCAAGTGGTTGCAAAGAAAATATTAAACATTTTTGTTTCGGTTTTTCTTGACTTCCACTAAACATTTCTGCTATACTTATTTCACTAAATATAAAAGGAGCGTATCATTATGGCTATCAGCGAAAGAATACATTTTTTCAGACTAATGCGTGGTATGACACAAAAGTATCTCGGTACAGCAATCGGTTTTCCAGAAAAGAGTGCTGATGTGCGTTTGGCACAGTACGAAACTGGTACACGCAAACCGAAAGCAGACCTTACAAATGCATTGGCACAGGTGCTTGATGTTTCTCCACAGGCTCTTGATGTTCCTGACATAGACAGCTATATCGGTCTTATGCACACTCTGTTTACCCTTGAAGATATTTACGGTCTTACTGTCAGTGAAGCAGACGGAGAGGTATGCTTAAAGGTCAACAAGGACAAAGGCAGAGAAGCATATGAACTCCTCAAAATGCTGTATGCTTGGAAAGAACAGGCAGACAAGCTATCTTCCGAAGAAATCAACAGAGAAGAATACGATAACTGGCGTTACCATTATCCAGAGTTCGACACCACACAGCGTTGGGCAAAAGTTCCATCACAGGAATTAAGTGACGCTCTCGTGGAAGCATTCAAAGACCACTTGAAAGATAAATAAGCACCTACAGGACCTGCCACTGGCAGCTCCCTACAGATGCTTTGGCAACGACAAAAAAGCCCTTAACTATGGTTATTAACCACAGCTAAGGGCTTAGTTTATAATATGGAATTTGTTCAGAGCCAAGCTCCGAACTTTAGTCTGCAAGCCACCTGTTAATTGTTCCGTTACCCATAAACCACTGGATAACAAGAATAATGGCACTTGCTATGACTGTTATCAATTTGTTATCAAAAGACTAATCGAAATCGCTGAAACCCGCATAAACACTGGCTTTTTTAAGCAACTCGATTTATTCCCACTCGATGGTGGCGGGGGGCTTGGAGGTGATGTCGTAGCAGATGCGGTTGATGCCCTGGACCTCGTTAACGATGCGGGTGGAGATCTTGTCCAGCACGTCATAGGGAATTCTCGCCCAGTCGGCGGTCATGAAGTCCGCCGTGGTGACGGCCCGCAGGGCCAGGGTGTAGTCGTAGGTCCGGCCGTCGCCCATGACACCCACGCTGCGGGTGTTGGTGAGAACGGCGAAGTACTGGTTCAGGTTCTTGTCCTCCCCTGCCTTGGCGATCTCCTCCCGGAAGATGGCGTCCGCCAGGCGGAGGGTGTCGGCCTTCTCCTTGGTGATGTCGCCGATGATGCGGATGGCGAGACCCGGACCCGGGAAGGGCTGGCGGGTGACCAGATACTCGGGCAGGCCCAGCTCCCGGCCCAACTGCCGGACCTCGTCCTTGAACAGCAGACGCAGGGGCTCGATGATCTCCTTGAAGTCCACATAGTCCGGCAGGCCGCCTACGTTGTGGTGGCTCTTGATGACGGCGGCGTCGCCGGTGCCGGACTCGATCACGTCGGGGTAGATGGTGCCCTGGGCCAGGAAGTCCACGGCGCCGATCTTCTTGGCCTCCTCCTCAAAAACCCGGATGAACTCCTCGCCGATGATCTTGCGCTTACGCTCCGGCTCGCTGACGCCGGCCAGCTTCAAAAGGAAGCGGTTCTCTGCGTCTACCCGGATAAAGTTGATGTCCCACTTGGCAAAGGCGGCCTCCACCTCGTCGCCCTCGTTCAGACGCATAAGGCCGTGGTCCACGAACACGCAGGTCAGCTGACGACCCACGGCTTCCGCCAACAGGGCGGCTACCACGGAGGAGTCCACGCCGCCGCTGAGGGCCAGCAGGACCTTGCCGCTGCCAACCTTTTCCCGGATGGCGGCGATGGCGGTCTTTTTATAGTCCTCCATGGTCCAGTCGCCCACGGCGCCGCAGACCTCGTACAGGAAGTTGCGGATCATCTTGATGCCGTTTTCCGTGTGGTTGACCTCGGGGTGGTACTGAACGCCGTAGAAGCCCCGGCTCTCGTCGGCGATGGCCACGTTGGGGCAGGCGTCGGAGTGAGCCGTCAAGGCGAAGCCCTCGGGGACCTTGGCCATGTAGTCGCCGTGGCTCATCCAGGAGATGCCTTCGGCGGGAAGGCCCTTGAACAGCTTGCAGCCGGTGTCGTAATAGGTGGGAGTCTTGCCGTATTCCCGGGCGGAATCGTCCTGTGCCTCCGTTACCTGTCCGCCCAGGGTGTGGGCCATCAGCTGGCAGCCGTAGCAGATGCCGAGGATAGGCACGCCCCAGGTGAAGATCTCCGGGTCCACATGGGGGGAGCTCTCCAGATACACGGAGTTGGGTCCGCCGGTGAAGATGATGCCGATGGGGTCCATGGCCTTCAACTGGGCCAGGGGGGTGGTGTACGGCTTTACCTCGCAGTAAACGCCGCACTCGCGGACACGGCGGGCGATGAGCTGGTTATACTGGCCGCCGAAGTCCAGGACGATGACAGTCTGGTGGGACACGGGGATTCCTCCTTTTGTAAAATGCTGCGGTGATGCGGGAGCCGGACTCAGTCCTCTTCCCGGAAAACGATGTTGCCGGGCTCGGCAGACTCGATAATGGCCAGGGACTTCAGATTCACGCCGGCGGCGCGCAGGCGGTCGCCGCCGCCCTGGAAGCCCTTTTCCACGGCGCAGCCGATGCCCACCAGGGTGGCGCCGGCAGCGGTGACGATGTCGCACAGGCCCCGCATGGCCTCGCCGTTGGCCATGAAGTCGTCAATGATGAGGACCTTGTCGTCGGCGGACAGCCACTCCTTGCTCACCAGCAGGGTGACTTTTTTCTTGTAGGTATAGGAGAAGATGTCACTCTGATACAGGCCGCCCTCGATGTTGTCGCTCTTGGCCTTCTTGGCGAAGATCATGGGCTTGCCGAAGTGCTGGGCCACGATGGCGGACAGGGCGATGCCGCTGGCCTCGGCGGTGAGGATCATGGTGACCTCGTCCATGTTGAAGTGCTTGCCGAACTCCTCAGCGATGTGGGTCATCAGCTGGGTGTCGATCCGGTGGTTCAAAAAGCCGTCCACCTTGATGATGTTGCCGGGCAGCACCTTGCCCTCTTTCACGATGCGTTCTCTCAGTTCCTGCATGAGTGTTATCCCCCTCGTATTGTTGTGTATGATGATATTCTCTCCGAAAAAAATGACTTCGCCCTATTATCTCCAATTATGCGGGGTTTTTCAACTGTTTTTACCCACAAAAACGAAATCTTCTCCCACAAAGTCCTTGACATCGCGGACAAAAGAGCAGGAAAACCGTGCCGTGTGGAGACACGGCACGGTTTGGGGCGTTACTTGCCTTCCAGCTTGTCGGCGGCAGCCTCCAGCCAGGTGCCCTGGAAGGACTCGATGTCACCGGCGTCGGTGAGGGCGGCCAGGGCGGGGTCAATGGGCATTTCCGCCAGAACGCTGAGGCTGTGGCGGGCGGCCGCGGCGGCGGTCTTGCCCTCGCCGAAGAGGTGGAGCTTTTTGCCGCAGTCGGGGCAGGTCACATAGCTCATGTTCTCCACCAGGCCCAGGATGGGCACCTCCATCATCTCGGCCATTTTCACGGCCTTCTCCACCACCATGCTCACCAGCTCCTGGGGAGAGGCCACGATGATG
The DNA here is from genome assembly GCF_052116665.1 of Dysosmobacter sp. Sow4_B12. NCBI lineage: Bacteria > Bacillati > Bacillota > Clostridia > Eubacteriales > Oscillospiraceae > Dysosmobacter > Dysosmobacter sp. Sow4_B12. Next base: position 180,746 of record NZ_JBQKKR010000004.1, read on the forward strand.
ATGCCGTCCAGGGGAATGGACTGGAACACGCTGAGGGACACGTCGCCGGTTCCGGGAGGCATGTCCACAAACAGGTAGTCGCAGTTCCACAGCACATCGGTCCAGAACTGCTGGACCACGCCGGAGATGACAGGGCCGCGCCAGATGACAGGGTCGGTCTCATTGGCCAGCAGCAAGTTGGTGGACATGATCTGGATGCCGGTGCGGGACTCCATGGGGAAGAGGCCCTGGGCGTTGCCGACGGCCTGGCCGTGAAGGCCGAAGGCCTTTGGAATGGAGGGGCCGGTGATGTCGGCGTCCAAAACGCCCACGGAATAGCCCCGGCGGCGCATGGTGACAGCCAGCTGGCTGGTGACCATGGACTTGCCCACGCCGCCCTTGCCGGACACGATGCCGTAGACCTTGCCCACTCTGGCGGCGGGATTGTGCTCCTTCAGCAGGGACTGGGGCTCCTGCCGCTCCCCGCAGCTTTCGCCGCAAGTGGAACAGTTATGGGTGCATTCGCTCATGATGCTGATAACTCCTTTTTCGCTTTCACGTTATTTAATATTGTATGGCAACAGCTATCTTATACCTGCTTTGCCGATCCCGTCAACTGCTGAATGAAAACTTCACCGTCTCCGGCGAAGAAATCCGACTCCCGGCTGTGGCAGGTGAACAGCAGTATCTGCCGCGTTTTGGCGGTCTCCTTCAAATAGCGCAGGGCGGCGGCGCAGCGGCGGTCGTCGAAATTAGCCAGGGCGTCGTCCAGGACGATGGGCACCCGGGCCTCCGCCGGCAGCACCAAGTCACAGATGGCCAGCCGCACCGCCAGGTACAGCTGGTCGGCGGCACCGGCGGACAGCAACGCCGCGTCCCGGTAGACGGTGTCTCCGGCGGGCTCCGCGGACAGGCGGAGGCTGCGGTCCAGCACCACACCGCTGTACCGGCCCTCCGTCAGCTGACTGAAAATTTCCGCGGCCCGGCGCCCCAGCGCAGGGGAAAAGCGGCTTTGGAGGGCGGTATTGGCGCTGTCCAGCGTGTCCAGAGCCAGACGGATGGCCTGGTATTCCTCCTCCAACCGGCCCCTGTTCGCTTCCATGTCCCGGATGGAGCTCTCCAGCACCGCCGGGTCTCCTAGGGCGTGAAGCTGGCCGGAGAGACGGTCGGCGGCGGAACGGGCTTCTCCCAGGGCGGTACGGATCTGCTCCAAACGGCGGCTGGCCTCCTCCCGGCTGCCGGAGGGCGCTTCGGCGGGAAGCACGTCATCTTCATCAGCGGGCAGCTGCTGGCGCAGCAGGTCCCGGCGGAGCCGGGCCTCCCGGAGGGCGGATTCCGCCCGGGTCAGCTCCTGGCGGCGCTGGGCGCACCGGCGCAGCAGGGCGTCGGCGGTGGAAATGTCATAGGCGGTGGGGGCGAAGCGGCGGACCTCCAGCAAGATGCCCTGCTCATTGGAGGTGAGAGAGCTGTACAGGGCGTCGGCGGTGGCGGATTTGGCGTTTAGATCCGCCTGGGCTGCGTCCCGGGTCTCCAATAGCTGAACATAGCCCTCCGCCAGAGCGGCGATCTCCGCCTGGTCGTCGGTACCGAAACGTTTGCGGCGGGAGGCATGCCAGGCGGCGACTTTCCGGCGGGCCAGGAAAAGCTGTCCTCCCAGGGCTGCCAGGGCGGCGCAGCTCCACACGGCCCAGAAAAGCGGCGGCCGGACGGCGGGCAAAAACGACGGATAAAAGTATTTGGCAAGCGCACCGGCCAGCCAGATCATGGCCAGGATCAGCAGGCTGCGGGAAACGTTCTGCTTCGGCGGCTGGCGCTGGGCTTCTTTCTGGGCGCTTTCCGCCGTCTGGCCGGCAAAGGGGCTTTCGCTGACGGCGGCTTCCGCCCGCAGCAGGGCCTTCATGGCGGCGTCCCGCTGGCCCCGGGCCTTGTCCACGGACCTGCGGGTGGTCTCCAGATTGACGATGGCTCCCCGCAGGCGGCTGATGGTGTCGTTTTCGGGAATACGCTCCCGGAGAAGCTGGCTGCGAATGCCATCGGCCAGCTGGGCGGCCTGCTCCGCCTCCGCCTGGGCCTGAGCCAGCGCCTGCCGCTTTTGCCGGGCCTCCCAGCGGTCATGGAGGGCCAGCTCCCGGGTCAAAGCCGCCTCCTGCCGGGTAAGCTCCTCTGCCTGCCGGCGGAGCTGAAGCAGCTGCGCCTCCAGACGGCGGATCTCCTCCAGCTGATGCTGCGTCTCTGCCAGCCGGGCCTCCAGTTGGGGCAGCTGGCCGGTCTTGTTGTGGCGGCGGCGGTTCAGCTGCGCCTTCAGCGCGGCGGCAGCTTCCGTATAAGAGGTATCCTCCTGGCCGGAGGTAATGAGGGTGGCGATACGCCGCTCCAGTCCGGTGTCCTGGGTGACGGCAAGGCCTGCTTGGCGGATAAAGGCGCTGCGCTCAAACACCTCCCGGCTGACGCCCAACAGCGTCTCACCACAGGTCTGCCCCGTCAAGTCCGGCACGGTGTCGCCGGTGCCGGTATAAATGGCCCGGAACTCCCCCATGGGTGAGGATTGCCGGCGGGTGGCGCGCATGAGCGTTATGTCCCGGCCGTCCCAACGGCAGTCGACCCGCCCGGCCATGGGGGCGCCGGACCAGGGGGCGTAGCGGTTTTTTTCCGCCATAAAGCCGCCCCGGTCCCGCTCCCGGCTGTTGATGCCGTAGAGCATTGCGGTCAAAAAGGCGCACCAGGTGGATTTGCCGGCTTCGTTGGGGGCCTGGATAATGTTCAGACCATCCTTTAATTCTAATGTATGGTTCTGCAGCTGTCCAAAGGAGGCTGCCATGCGGTGGATCAGCAAAGAGATCACTCCTGTGTATAGGAATCACGGTAAAAAGCATTATACCATGGACGGATTCGTTTGCCCAGAGCGTTTTCTATTTTGCACAGAGGTAGTACCGAAATAAGCGGGGCGAATAGTTACTATTCAAAAAACGAAAAAAACTTGTAAAAAGCCGTTGACAAACGGGAGAAGGTTTGGTATTCTAACAAAGCTGTCAGCGCGGTAAGCGCTGCGGCGGTCATAACGAAGCGGTTGAGTCGAAAAACTTTCGAAAAAAGTTCTTGACAAAGCTGAAACGGTATGGTAAACTAAAAAAGTTGCTGAGATACGAAACGGACCGGGCGTCAAAAAACTTCTTCAAAAAAGTTCTTGACAAACGGAATGAAGTTTAGTATAATAGCAATGTTCCGCCGGGAACGGCGTGTACCTTGTAAATTAAACAACGTAACAAAAAGAAAGCACCAGACGGTAAGCTTTTCTGTGAGAAATCGCAGAGGAGCACCGAAGAAGTTGCGGGGCCGGGTTCAGTCAATTACCGGGGCCCGTAACTATAAAAAACATGAAGCTATGACAAATAGCTCTGTAAAAGATTAGCTCGAACTACGGTTCGTGTTGATACCATTTTATAGAGAGTTTGATCCTGGCTCAG
>NZ_JBQKKR010000005.1:0-101695 GCF_052116665.1 Dysosmobacter sp. Sow4_B12
CACTTCCTTGCTCCTCCTTCTTCGCGCCAAATCCGCTCCGCTGGGTTTTGGCGCGATTCCCGGGGGCTAGGAGCAAAGTCCGTTTCGTTCCGTTTCCGCCTGGCGGCGAAATATCACAAAAAGGAGAGCGCGCTGCGCTCTCCTTTTTACTTTGCATTTTTCTTCCAGTGTGGTATACTGCTGTCAAGACATCCGCGAAGGAGGCATCCGCCATGCGCGCCGAGGAACGCCGTCAAGCCATTTTGGACACCTTAAACCATGCCGGTCACCCTGTCAGCGCCACTGCGCTGGCCCGGCAGTTTTCCGTCAGCCGCCAGGTGGTGGTGGGCGACGTGGCCCTGCTGCGGGCGGCAGGCGCCAGCATTTCCGCCACGCCCCGGGGGTATGTGGTCCTGCGGGAAACCGGCGGTCTCACGCGCCAGGTGGCCTGTCAGCACGATTCCGCCGGCATGGAGGCGGAGCTGAACGCCATCGTGGACCAGGGCTGCACGGTTGTGGATGTCATTGTGGACCACCCCATCTACGGCCAGTTGACCGGCCCGCTGCAGCTGTCCAGCCGGTACGACGTGGGGCAGTTCATGGCCCGGTGCGCCCGCTCTGACGCCCGCCCCCTCTCAGACTTGACCGGCGGCATCCACCTCCATACCCTCTCCTGCCCCGATGAGGCGGCATTCCAGCGGGTCCTGTCCGCTCTGCGGGAGATGTCCGTCCTCCTGGAGGGCTGAGCCCATTCCCGCTAAAGTTCTTTTGAAAAAGACGTTGACAAGACCGGTTTTTACGTGTATATTTTGGTAGACAGGTGTCAAGACACCTGTCTACCATTTTGTATTACAGAAGAAACAGGTGCTTCCTATGGAACATGTAAAAGCTTTTCTCCGGCGCAAAAACATTGTGATTTCCGCCAAGCGGTACGGCATCGACGCTCTGGGCGCCATGGCCCAGGGCCTGTTCTGCTCTCTGCTCATCGGCACCATCATCAAGACCCTGGGGCTCCAGCTGGGTGTCCAATACCTCACGGACATCGGCGCCTACGCCATGAGCGTCTCCGGTCCCGCCATGGCCGTGGCCATCGGCTACGCTTTAAAGGCGGACCCCATGGTGCTGTTCTCCCTGGCCGCCGTGGGCTGGGCCGCCAACGCCGAGGGCGGCGCCGGCGGGCCCTTGGCGGTGCTTATCATCGCCATCATCGCCGCCGAGTGCGGCAAAGCTGTCAGCAAGGAGACAAAGGTGGACATCCTGGTGACCCCCGCCGTCACCATCGTGGTGGGCGTGGCCCTGGCAAAGCTCATCGCGCCGCCCATCGGCTCCGCCGCCAGCGCCTTTGGCATCATCATCGACAACGCCACCAAGCTCCAGCCCTTCTGGATGGGCATTGCCGTCAGCGTGCTGGTGGGTGTGGCTTTGACTCTGCCCATCTCCTCCGCCGCCATCTGCTCCGTGCTGGGGCTGACGGGTCTTGCCGGCGGCGCCGCCGTGGCGGGCTGCTGCGCCCAGATGGTGGGCTTCGCCGTCATGAGCTTCAAGGAAAACCGCTGGGGCGGTCTGGTGAGCCAGGGCCTGGGCACCTCCATGCTGCAGATGCCCAACATCGTGCGAAACCCCCGCATCTGGATCGCCCCTACTCTGGTCTCCGCCATTACCGGCCCCATTGCCACCTGTGTTTTCAAGCTGGAGATGAACGGCGCCCCCATCAACTCCGGCATGGGCACTTGCGGCCTGTGCGGCCAGATCGGCGTGTGGACCGGCTGGCTGGCCCCCAGTGAGGAGGCCATCGCCAAGGGTGCCGCCGCCATCACCCCCACCGGCTTCGACTGGCTGGGCTTGGTGCTCATCTGCTTCGTCCTCCCCGCCATCCTGGCCCCCGCCATCAACCAGGTGTGCCGGAAGCTGGGCTGGGTGAAGGACGGCGACTTGACCCTGGAGTGAGCCTTCACAAACAAACAAATGGCCGCGCCCTGCATGGGCGCGGCTGTTTTTCTTTTATACCAAGTCTCCCTCGCTGTGGTCCCGCAAGGTAAGCTCCCGGAAGATGGCCGCCTCGGCCGCCTCATACTCTCCGGGATTTTTGAACCGCCGCATTTTTTTATTCAAACGGTCCGCGTCCTCAAACAGGTGGATGAGGTAGAACCAGACCTCCCGCATCCGCTGGGCGGCGGTGCCCACCTGTCCGTAAAAGGCCTGGTATTCCCGGTACAGCTCCTGCATGAAGGCCTGCAGCTCCTCCTTCGTGGCGGCGCTTCCGCCCCGCAGCTTCCGGGGCAGCGCCGGGTCCGCCACGGCCCCACGTCCGATCATGACCGCCTCCACCGCCGGAAACCGGGCCTCCAGGGTCCGCACCTCCTCCACGGTCCGCAAATCGCCGTTGTAGCACACGGGATTCCGGCTCCGCTCCAGCGCCCGGGCAAATTCCTCCAGGTGCACCTGTCCCCGGTATTTCTCCTTCTGCACCCGGGGATGGATGGTGAGGCAGGCAATGGGATAGCGGTCATAAATATCCATCAGCGCCTCAAATTCCGCCGGGTCGGAGATACCCAGCCGGGTCTTGACGGACACCGGCAGCTTCACCTTGGAGAACACCTGGTCAAAAAAGCGGTCCAGCTCCGCCGGCTTTGCCAGAAAGCCGGAGCCCTTGCCCTTGGCGGTGACGGTGCCGGAGGGGCACCCCAGGTTCAAATTCACCTCGGTATAGCCCATATCCGCCGCCAGCTCCGCCGCCCACAGGAAATCCGCCGCCCGGCAGGTCATCACCTGGGGCACGGCGGGGAGGCCCGCGTTGTTCTCCGGTCCCACCTCACGGCGGTCCCGGTCTGTCAGGATGTGCTGGTCCGTGGGGGAGAAAAAGGGGATAAAGTAGCGGTCCACACCGCCGAAATACTTGTGCCACACCCTGCGGTACACCGCCCGGGTAATACCGTCCAGGGGGGCGAAATCCATGCGGCGGATCATTTCAGCTTCTCTTCCCACTCCGCCTGGCGGAAGCCCGTCAGCACGAAGCCATCCCCCACCAGAATGGGCCGCTTCACCAGCATGCCGTCGGTGGCCAGGAGGGACAGCTGCTCCTCCTCGCTCATGGCGGGCAGCTTGTCCTTCAGACCCAGAGCCTTGTACTGCAGTCCGCTGGTGTTGAAAAACTTCTTCAAGGGCAATCCGCTGGCCGTCCACCACTGGCGAAGCTCCTCGGCGGTGGGGTTGTCCAGCTTGATGTCCCGCAGGGTATAGGAAACGCCCTGGCTGTCCAGCCAGGCCTTTGCCTTCTGGCAGGTGGTGCACTTGGGATAACATAAAAACAGCATATCATTTTCTCCTTCCGTTATGTGAACAGACTCATCTGGCACGCCTCCTGGGGCGTTTCAAAAGCGGCAAGGTACGCCATGGCCGCCTCCGGCTGGCAGATGACGCCCCGTTTGCCGCACTCCTCCCGCAAAATGGCGGCGAGCTTCTTTTCCCGGGGGCTTGGACACTGGTAGGCGTCCCCAAACGTGCGGATATACCGCTCCCGCATGCCGGGAAAGTGCCGGTCCAGCTGCCGGTAAAAATACTGCCGGTCCCCGTCCCGCAGGGTGACGCCCATACCGAAGTTCACGATGACCTCCACCCCCGCGTCAAAGCAGTAGCCCAGCAGCCCCCGGAGGTTTTCCTCCGTGTCATTGATAAAGGGCAGGATGGGACAAAGCCACACGCCGGTGTGGATACCGCTTTCACGCATGGTCCGCAGCATCTCGAACCGCCGCCGGGTGGTGCAGACGTTGGGCTCCAAAACCCGGCACAGGTCCTCGTCAAGGGTGGTCAGCGTGGTGCACACCACCGTCCTGGCCTGGCCGTTGATGGCCTTGAGCAGCTCCAGGTCCCGCAGGATGAGGTCGGACTTGGTCAGCACCGACACGCCGCAGCCCTGCCGGTAAATGGCCTCCAGGCACCGCCTGGTCAGCCGGGTCTCCGCCTCCAGGGGCAGATAGGGGTCACACATGGAGCCGGTGCCTACCATACAGGGATGCCGCTTCCGCCGCAGGGCATCCTCCAGCAGCTCCGCCGCGTTGACCTTCACCGCCACGTCCTCAAAGGCGTGGTCCATCTGGTAGCAGGTACTGCGGGAATCGCAGTAGATGCACCCGTGGGTGCAGCCCCGGTACACGTTGATGCCGTTGCGGGCGGAGAGGATGCTTTTCGCTTGTACCTCATGCACCGCTGCCGCCTCCCCTCATCAGATAGGACCAGTATAGCAGGATTCCCCGCCGGTGAAAACCCCCAAACAAAGCAGAAAACGCCCCGGAACACGCGTGTTCCGGGGCGCCGGCCTCAATGGCCCTTGTGTTTTTCCCGCCGCTTTTCCCGGCGGAGGGCAAATTGCCGTTCCGCTTCCGCCTCCCGTTCCTCCCGGGAGCGGCGGACACGGGCCGCCTTACCCTGCTCCTGCTGAAGCCTCAGCGCCTGCTGGGCTTTCGTGCCGGTCCCCGTTCTTTGCAGCGACCGTTCGATCTGCCGCCGCATCCGCTTGGGATTGATCCGCCGCTCCGCAGGCCCCTTCTCTTCCATGGATGGGCTGAACCGCAGCCGCCGCCAGTTCTCCAGCAGGTAGGCGTAGATCTCGTAATCCCGGGGCTCGGCGCCAAAGACGATCCGGCAGACCTCATAGGTCCCGCCGCTTCGCCGCTCGTAAAGGCCTACCCAAAAGGGGTCCTCGAACCAGACGGTCAGCTCTGCGTATCCGTGTTCCATGTGCAGTTCCTCCTTAAAAACAGCTGTTCGGAGAACGGACAACCAAGGAGGCAGGTTACTGATCCCCTATTGGGGACGCCCGGACTACCAACCGGGCCGTGTTTTTATCTCCGCCCTTTCATGATACCCGGTCCCAGTGCCGCCGTCAAGCGGCCCCAGTGCCGCGAAACGCCCCGGACCGAAGCCGGTCCGGGGCGCTTTTCAATACATGCTGATGTCCAGGCTCTCGTCGTCCTCGCCTTTTTCGATGGCCCGGATCTCCACGAAATACTTTAGAGTGGGATTCACCTCCACCTGGACCCGGTCGCCCACCTTGTGGCCCATCAAGGCCTTCCCCACCGGGGACTCCTTGCTGATGAGGCCCTTCAGCGCGTCCTGCCGGAGGGTGGTGACGATGCGGATGTCCATTTCCTTTTTCACCATCTCGTTGTAAATGGTGACCTTGTCAAACAGGCTCACGGCATCCTCTTTCGGCTTCACCTGAATGACCTTGGCGGTGCGGATCATCCGCTCCAGATAGCGGATGCGGCTCTCGTTGCGGTTTTTGGCCTGCTTGGCGCACTTGTATTCGTAGTTCTCACTGAGGTCGCCGAAGGCCCTGGCCGTCTGGACCTCCTCGATCAGCTGGGGACGCAGCACCCGCACCCGGTGGTCGATCTCCTCCTGCATTTTTTTAATATCCACCTCTGTCAGCTCATCATACATATACCCATCCTCCTGTCCGTATCCAGAGCAAACGCAGAAAATTACATAAATAATATTCCGGAGCATATAGGAACATCTCTTACGGTTCCGGTTTGTCAGCACGGTTGTATCATAGCTTGCTCCGGCAAGACTTGTCAAGTGCAGTCCTCTCACACGGACGCCAGGTGTTGAAAAAACACCGGCACCCGGCCATTCTCTTCGAAAGTGCTTGCTGAACGAAAAAACACCTGCTACACTATGATACAAACAAAGCAGACAAGGCGGTGACGCATATGGAAGAAGCAAACGGCTGCCGGGTGATCCACACCATGGGCCGGAACAACTGCGGCGGGCGGTGCATCATCCACGCCCACGTGCGGGATGGGAAAATTGAAAAGCTCACAACAGATTCCCAGGAAGCGGCGGGGAACTGCGTGCCTCTGACCGCCTGCGTCCGCGGCATGAATTATCACAAGACCTTTCTGGGCGAGGACCGGCTCCGGTATCCCATGAAGCGGGTAGGCCGGCGGGGCGAGGGGAAGTTCCAGCGCATCAGCTGGGAGGAGGCCACGGACATCATCGCCCGGGAGTGGGTCCGCATCCGGGATACCTACGGCGTCGGCTCCCGCTACGTTAACTATGCCACCGGCATCAGCGCCATGATCAGCGGCAGCACCCTCGCCAAGCGGCTTTTGAAGCTGGGCGGCGGGTATCTGGACTATTACAACAGCTATTCCACCGCCTGCATCACCCAGTCCACCAACCTCATGTACGGCACTGCTGAGACCGGCAACGACCTGGCGGACTGGCTCAACAGCAACCTCATCATCCTCTGGGGCCACAACCCCGTGGAGACGAAATTCGACTGCGAGACCATGTACTACCTCCGCAAGGCCAGGGACAAGGGCATCCCCATCATCGTGGTGGACCCCCGCCGGAACGACACGGCCTTGGCCCTGGGGGCGGAGTGGGTCCCGCTGAAGCCGGCCACAGACGCGGCGCTGATGGACGCCATGGCCTATGTGATCGTGGAGCGGGACCTCCAGGACCAGGACTTCCTGGACCGCTGCTGCGTGGGCTTCGACAAGGCCCATATGCCGGCGGGCGTGGACCCGTCGGAGTGCTATCTCTCCTACCTCACCGGCGAAACCGACGGCGTGCCCAAGACGCCGGAGTGGGCCGCGCCCATCACCGGCGTCAGCCCGGATGTCATCCGCTCCCTGGCCGTCCGCTACGCCACCGCCAAGCCGGCGGCTCTCATCCAGGGCTTCGGCGCCCAGCGCCACGCCTACGGCGAGCAGAGCGCCCGGGGCGGCATCCTGCTGGCCTGCATGACGGGCAATGTGGGCGTCAGCGGCGGCTGGGCCTGCGGCAACGGTCTGTGCACCCGGCATCCCTATCCGGGACTGCCCAAGCTCCCCAACCCCTACGGCATGGCCATCCCCACCTACCTGTGGACGGAGGCTGTCCTCCGGGGCCATGAGATGACCGCTTTGGACGGCGTCACCGGGGGAGAACATCTGCAAAGCGACATTAAAATGATCGTGAACCTGGCGGGCAACTGCCTCATCAACCAGCACGGCGACATCAACCGCACCAAGGAGATTTTATCGGACACCTCCAAGTGTGAATTCATTCTGTGCAGCGACCTCTTCATGACCGCCAGCGCCAAATTTGCCGACATCCTGCTGCCGGGGATCTCCTTCCTTGAGGGGGAGAACATCGTCATGCCCTGGCAGTACGGCGACTTTTTGGGCTTTACCAACCAGGTCATCCAGCCGCTGTACGAGAGCCGCTTTGAGTACGACTGGCTCAGCGAGGTGGCGGAGAAGATCGGCCTCGGCCCCCAGTTCACCCAGGGGCGCACCCTGGGCCAGTGGCTGGAGTACTGCTACAACGACCTGCGCAGGAAGGAACCGGAGCTGCCGGAGTACGCCGCTTTCAAAGAATCCGGCGTTTACCGCTACCAGAATAACCCGGGCGTCATCGCCTTCCAAAAGCAGCGCCAAGACCCGGAGAAGTATCCCTTCCCCACCCCTAGCGGCAAGGTGGAGATCTTCTCGGAAAAAATCTACCGGACTACGTTCCGGGACTTTATGCCTGCCATCCCCCGGTATGTGGACCCGCCGGAGGGCCCCAACGACCCCTTGGCGGAAAAGTACCCCCTCCAGCTCATCGGCTGGCACACGAAGCGCCGCTGCCATAGCATCCACGACAACAACCTGGGGATGCACAAGCTGGACCCCCAGTGCCTGTGGATGCATCCGGAGGACGCCGCCAAGCGGAACCTTGCGGACGGGCAGGAGGTGCTGGTCTGGAATGACCGGGGCCGGATGCGGGTTCCCGTGAAGCTGACGGACCGGGTCATGACCGGCGTTGTGGCCCTGTCCCAGGGGGCCTGGTACGACCCGGACCCGGACGGCACGGACCGGGGCGGCTGTATCAATGTGCTGACCTCCCTGCGGCCCACGCCCTATGCCCGGGGCAACGGCCAGCACACGAATCTGGTGGAGGTGGCGGCGGTATGAAACGGCAGGCACCGGATGTATACGTATCCGCCGCCTGGCGGACGCCGGAGCGGACTGCGTCATCCGGCAGGCGGATACAGGCCTGGGGAAACAGCAAGTGCGGGGTTTCATCTCCCACCCCTCCGGTGCCAACTGTATCCGGGAAGGTGAGGAAGTTTGCGTCACATTTCTGGCGGGAGGAGGATACCTGTGACATTTGGTGCTGTGATCTTGGCGGGAGGACACTCCCGCCGGATGGGCCAGTGCAAGGTGAAGCTGGTCATCGGCGGTGAAACGCTGCTAGCCCGCACCGTCCGGCAGCTGGCGGATTTTCCAGAGCTGTGGCTCTCCGCCAACGACCCGGGGCTGGCGGAGGGCTTGCCGGTGCTCCTTGCAGCCGACCGCTATCCAGACGCCGGGCCTTTGGCGGGGATCGAGGCGGCCCTTTCCGCCACGGATACGGATGCGTTGGTGTGCTTCCCCTGCGACCTGCCCAACCTGACGGCGGAGCTGCCCCGACTGCTGGCGGAGCGGTTCTCCCCGGAGCTGGATGCCCTGGTGCTGGCAGACAGCACAGGACGGCTCCACCCCCTGTGCGGCGTCTACCACCGCCGTGCCCTGGCAGCCATCCGGCGCCAGCTGGAGCAGGGACAGCGGCGGGTCCTGGACCTGCTGCCCCATTTGCGGTGGGCCAGCCTGTCCGGTGAGATACCGGACCGGGTGCTTTACAACCTCAACACGCCGGAGGACCTGCTGCGGCTGCAGGCTTCCAAATAGAGGCAGGGGATATCCGCCCTCTCCAGCCGGAAACGCCGGAGGAGCCGCGAGTACGCGATAACACAAGGAGCGATACCTTCCATGATACGGGAAAAGGAGTTTTACAGGACATTTTCGATATTGGCGCTGTCGCTGGCACTGCAAAATTTGCTGACATACAGCGTCAACATGATGGACACCGTGATGCTCGGGCGGTACAGCCAGGACGCCATGAGCGGCGTCAGCCTGTGCAACCAGGTGCAATTCATGCTGCAGATGCTGGTGGAGGGCGCCGGTGAGGGCGCCGTGGTACTGGGCGCTCAATACTGGGGAAAAAACAAGCTGGAGCCCATTCCCCATATCATCGGCTCCGCGCTGCGCTTCGGCGGCGGAATGGCCGTTTTGATGTTTTGCATCGTGCGGCTGGCGCCGCGGCAGCTGCTGGGCCTTTTGTCCAATGAGCCCCTGGTCATTGCGGAGGGTGTCCGCTATTTCCAGATCATCAGCTTCTCTTACATCATTTTTACGGTGACCCGCATTTTGGTGGCGTCCCTGCGGTCCGTGGGGATCGTCAAGCTGGGATATATCATTTCCTTTTCCACGCTGTGCATCAACATTTCTCTGAACTACCTGCTGATTTACGGCAATTGCGGCTTTCCCCAGCTGGGCGTCCGCGGCGCGGCCATCGCCACGCTGGTCTCCCGCATCATGGAGCTGCTGATCGTCATCTACTATTTGAAGTTCCGTGAAAAGCAACTGTGCCTCACACTGAAAAAGCTGGTTTTCATCGACACCAGTTATATCCGGGACTATATGCAGGTCTCACTTCCCGTCCTGCTCAACCAGGCCCAGTGGGGCGCGGCGCAAATGGTACAGACGGGTATTCTCGGACACCTGGGCGGCGATGTAACAGCGGCAAACGCCATCGCCGTGCAGGCTTATCAAGTGCTCTCCGTGGTTGCATACGGTGCCTCGTCGGCGGCCGGCATTGTGGTGGGCAAGACCATTGGCGCCGGGAAGCAGTCAGAACTGAAAAAGCTGGTACATACGCTGGAGGTGCTGTTCGCCGGCATCGGCATTTTGACAGGCCTTGCCATCTTCCTGCTGCGGACGCCGATCCTAACGGTGTTCGGCGGCTCGCTGACAGAGCGCGCCTATCTCCTTTCCATGCAGTTTATGGCCGTGATCGCCCTCACGACTGTGGGGACCTCCTATCAAGTAGCCTGCGACAACGGCATCATCCGGGGCGGCGGTGACACCGCCTTCAGCGCCAAAATGAACCTCATCAGCATGTGGCTCATCATCGTCCCCCTGTCCGCCCTGGCGGCCTTCCGCTGGAATCTGACGCCGGCGGCGGTATTTTTCCTCCTAAAGTGGGACCAACTCTATAAGATCATCCCCGTGGCCATCCGGCTCCACAGCTGGAAATGGGTGCGGGTCGTCACCCGCGGCGGCAGCGAATGTGCCAAGCCGTAAATGCCGCGCAAGCTCCATATAGGCAAAGAAACACCGCCGAAGTCTGAAAGCAGGCTTCGGCGGTGTTTTTGCCCCGGTCAGTTGAGATAGCGCAGGCGTCTGAGAAATTCCCGGTTCTCCGTCTTTTCACAAATGGCATCAATGCCGGAGGAAATCACCCACACGGCCATTCCCCGCGCGGCGCAGGTCACCAGCATATCAATGATCATTTCGTGATGCGCTGTCTCCTGGCCGGCAAACGGAAAAAAGCAGATCAGCAGCTTCGGATTCAGAAGATACCACTTGTAATAGGAAAAGCGCAGCCGCTGGGGCAGCGGCCACGTCCAAAGGGGCTTTTGCAGCGTCTCCCTGTCAAACCACCGGGACGCCTCGTCCAGAATATTCGCTGTGATGCGCCTGGTGTCGATCCACTTGCCCGCCTTGGGAAGCAGGCAGGCGCTCAGATTGTCCAAGGCGGTCAAATTGTCAAACAGAACGCCGTTGGGACGGTCCGGTCGTTCGATCTGGATGCCGATCTCCGTGCCGATCAATTTGGTCAGTTCCCCGTGGGTATACGCGGTCCCGTTCAAGCGGAACGTCCCTCCCAGCCAGCGCTCTCCGCCCAGGAAACAGTTCCGCAGCCGTACCGCTGTACTGTAATTCTCATCCCGCAGGAAGGCGATCTCTCCGCCGCAGATTTGAAAATGCAGCGGCGCCATCCCGGGAAACGCCAAGTCGGATACCTGCAGGACGACCCTGCTCCCGCTGTACTGTCCGGCCTGCTCGACCCCGCCGCCGCGGCATTTCCAGCCAAGGATCTCGTATAGCCTCTCACCGTATTCTTCCGGATAGAGCCGGTAACAGGTCTTTCGGTTTTTGATAACGTCGATCCGGTCAGAGCAGCGGTACATAAACGCCTCATCCAAATCAAACAGAATGACCGCTGTCCCGCGTTCCAGCAGCGGCTGGACGCTCTGCATCAGCTTTTCCAGATCTCTCTGGCGCAAAACCTCGGTAAGCCGGTCCAGGACCAGCAGCTCACTGTTCCAGAGCCACGCGCGGAATACGCACAGCCGGTAATAATCCAGCAAAGAGACTTCCGCCAGGCTCAAGTCCACGGGAATGCGCAGCTCCATCTGCTCCAGCGCCGCCGCGGCCTCCGGACTGTTTAACCGCCGCTCAACCGCTTTCCGCTGCCCCCGGTTCACAGGCTTCACCAGCGCCACGATAAAATCCCACACCGTCAATTCCCTGGACGCAAACCGATACTTGTCCACGATCATGCTGTTTTGCAGGATCCAGCGCTCCAGCGCCTGTCCGCCCACCCGGTGGCCGCAGGAAAAGGCCTTGCCGCTTTTCATGCGGGAGCCGCCTTTGAAGATGTCCAGATAGGCGGTGCCGGAGGTGAGATGGTCGTCCACGTAGATGCCAATACACTCTCCCCGGGAAATGGAGAGCTCAAAGTGATATTCGCAATCCTCCCGCTGAAAGCAGCCGTTCTCAACCCGGATCAGTTCCTCTTTCATGGCGGTTACTCCTCTTGCAGCAACAGCGGCAGCGTCACGCAGCACTCCGTTCCGATGCCTGCCGCGCTGAAGATATGAAGGCCGTAATCCTCCCCGAACATCAGCCGGATGCGGCTGTTGACGTTGCGCAGGGCGATGCCGCCCTTTTGCTGGCCGACCACCGCCTCGGTGCCCTCCGCGAATTGCCTGTTCAGCTGCTCCACCCGTTCATCCGGCATACCGATGCCGTCATCCCGGACCCGCAGGAACAAGGTCTGGTCGCTGTTTTCCACCACGATGCGGACCGTTCCGGGCCCCAGCTTTCCCTCCAGGCCGTGAGAGACCGCGTTTTCCACCAGAGGCTGCAAGATCAGCTTCGGCATCCGCGCTTCCAGCAGCTTTTCATTCTCCAGCTCCAATTCCATCGAGATCTTGTCACCAAAGCGGCACCGCTGGATGGTAAAATAGTTTTCCGTGTTATCCAATTCATCCGAAAACGTCACATATTCCTTCACATTGGAGATGGTATAGCGGAAAAACGTGGCCAGCGCCTCCGTGGTCTCCGCAATATCTTCGCAGTCCGCCAAAAGCGCGTCGGTCCGGATGGCCTCCAGCGCGTTATAGAGAAAATGGGGATTGATCTGGTTTTGCAGTGCCAGATACTCCGCCTGCTTCTGCCGCAGCTTGGTGATCTCCTCGCCATGCAGGCGCTCTTCCATGTCGGCGAAAAAGAGGTCCAGCAGCGGGTCTTTTCCCCAGTCCGTCCGCAAAAACGCATCCAGGTCCCGGTCATTTTGATAACGCCGGAGCGCCTTGTGCAGCTTCCATCCGGTCCGCAGCCACATAGTATCACCTACTTGTATAGTTTCTTATAGTCCGACGGGCTGACGCCGGTGGTCTTTTTAAAAAGCCTGGAGAAGTATTTCAGGTCCCGGTAGCCCACCATCTCGGCCACATCCTGGATCGGCAGCGCATCGCCGCACAGCAGCTCCTTGGATTTGTTGATCCGCAGCTCCGTCAGATAATCCATGAAGTTCTGCCCGGTCTCTTTTTTGAACAGGGTGGAAAAATACG
The DNA here is from genome assembly GCF_052116665.1 of Dysosmobacter sp. Sow4_B12. NCBI lineage: Bacteria > Bacillati > Bacillota > Clostridia > Eubacteriales > Oscillospiraceae > Dysosmobacter > Dysosmobacter sp. Sow4_B12. The sequence continues at coordinate 12,698 of NZ_JBQKKR010000005.1, forward strand.
TGGCGTTGAAGCCCACGGCGCTGCTGACATCCTCCAGCCGCAGAGACTCCCGGTAGTGCTGCTGGATGTAGTGCTTGGCCTCGGTAATGGGACGCGTCTCCCGCAGGGACTGTTCATCCCCCAGACGCCGCAGCTCCCGGCTGATGTCCTGGCGCAGCAATTGAAGCACGCTCTGGGCGTCTGCGCAGAGCCAGAACTTCTCCTCCATGTTCTCCGCGAACCGGTCCTCCACCTGACCGCTTTGCTGCATGCCGTACAGGCAGGCCTCCAACACCTGGTCAAACCAATCCTCGATCATCTGGCCGTTCAGATCCGGCAGGGAGAGGACCGTTTGGAAGCACTCATCCAATTCCTGCTCAAAACGTGCCTCTTCCAGACACTCCGCCGCCACCTGGAACCGCTTTTTCTGGGCTGTCTCCATGCAGTACTGCCGGTCAAAGGCCACCTGCTCCGTCTCCGCGTCCCGCCAGGATTGCACCCTGCACAGCCGGTCACGGCAACACCAGAGCGCCTCCCGCATGGAAGTGCTGGCACCCTCAAGGCTGGATTGCCGGCTGCCCAGGCAGATGGTACAGCGGATATACCAAAACAGGTCCCGCTGCTGCTCGATCTCCTTGCGGATCTTTGTGAAGCACTGCTTCACCTCCACCGTCTGATACTCCTGCATGTTCAGAAGCACCGCGATGCCCTCTTTCCGTGCGGCAACGGCATAGGCATCCGTCAGCGTCCGGACCTCCCGCCGGACGATCTCCAGCGCATGGCGCATCATCATCTGATAGCTGTCCTGATATTGGGCGGCTTTGGCGACATCCACTTTCACCAACGCGGCAAAGCAGACCCCCTCTGTAAACTGGAAGCCATAGCCCCCGTACGCCTGGAGCGCGTCCAGGAAAGGCTGCTGCCGCTCCGCGGCGCTCCACAGCGCATCCACCAGCAGTTCCTGCTGCCGCTCGCCGCTTTTTTTCAGCTGGAACTCCAGTGCGGCCTCTTTTCCCAGCTTGTCGCTCAGCCGCAGCAAAATACCGGTGAGCTCCTCCTGCTTGAGAGGCTTGAGCAGGTAATCCTCCACGCCGTATTTCAAAGCGTTCTGCGCATATTCAAATTTCCGGTAGCCGCTGATGATGATAAAATGCAGATCCGGCTGCAAGTCCTTGGCCCGCTGGATCAGCTCGATCCCGCTGCATCCCGGCATCCGGACATCCGTGATCAACAGGTGGGGGCGCTTTTCCCGCACCAGCTCCAGCGCCCGCAGGCCGTCATTGGCCGTGCCGACGATCTCATAGCCCAGACCTTTCCAGTCGATCAGCTTTTGCAGCAGCAGCAGGATCTTATTTTCATCATCCGCCAGAACAACCTTCAGCATGGCCCATTCCTCCGGTTTTTGTACAAAGAAAGGGAAAACGAAGCCGTTTTCCCTTTCTTTTCATTATAATCCTTTGGCCCGAGTTTGCCAAGAGATATTTCGCGCGAATGGATTACTCGTAATCGGCAACGTTGGAAGCGTCGATCCAGACGCTGTCGGTGATGAGGACGTTGCTCTCCAGAGAGCCGCCGTCCAGCAGGGTGACCGCGGCCTCCAGGCCGTTGGCAGCCATAGCGCCGCCGTCCTGGGCCACAGTGCCGGCCATGCGGCCGTCCTTAATGGCCTCGTAGCCGTCGGGCGTGCCGTCCAGGCCGGTGATGACGATGCCGCTGTTGGCACCGGCGGCATTGCCGGCGCCGACGGCCATGCCGTCGTTCTCGCAGACGATAGCGTCCAGATCATACGCGGACAGCCAGCTCTCCACGGTGGCCTGGGCCTTGGCGGTATCCCACTGGCAGTCGGCAGGAGCGACCACCTGGACCATGTCGGGATAGTTGGCCAGGATGTTCTCATAGCCTTCCAGACGGTCCAGCGCGTCAGAGGAGGCAGCGGGACCGGTCAGGATGGCGACATTGCCCTTGCCGCCCAGCAGGTCGGCAACATGCTGCATCTCGTTCTCGCCGGCCTTGACATTGTTGCCGCAGGAAACAGCGGAGATACCGGCGTCCTCCCAGTCCGTGCAGGAAGAGACGATGTTGATGACAACCACGCCCGCATCCGACGCGGCCTTGGCGGCGTCACGCAGGCCATCGGGGTCCACGGGCTCAAACAGGATGGCGTCAAAGCCCTCGGACACGCACTGCTCGATCTGGGTGATCTGGGTGGCGGCGTCCTGGTCAGCGCTCAGGATGGTCAGCTCAACGCCCAGCTCCGCGGCCTTGGCCTCGGCGGCCTCGGTGACGGCGATCTGGAAAGCGTTGGTCTGATGCTGCTGGATCAGAGCGATCTTGTAAGCAGCGGCTTCGGATGCGCCGCTCTCAGCGGGAGCGGCGGGAGCGGTGGTCTCCTTGCTGCCGCAGCCTGCCAGAACAGCCAGTGCCATAGCGGCGGTCAGGAGCATTGCCAGAAACTTTTTCTTGTTCATGATCTATCCTCCAAAAATATATTTTATGTAAGAGCGGAGCCGCGGCGCGGCATCCATCTCTTGACACCTTCAGTTTTTCTTGCTCTTTCCCTTAATGTCGATCAGCACCGCCAGGACGATGATAACGCCCTTGACAATTTTCTGCCAGTGGGAGGACACGCCCATAATGTCCAGTCCGTTGGCAATGACCGTGATGAGCAGGCAGCCCACCACGACACCCCAGGGCTTGCCCACGCCGCCGGACATGGACACGCCGCCCACCACGCAGGCGGTGATGGCATCCATCTCATAGCTCTCAGCCGCGGTGGGCTGGCCGATGGTCACGCGGGATGTCATCAAAAATCCGCACAGGCCAGCCAGCAGACCGGCGATGGCGAAAGTGGAGATGCGGATCCTCGTGGTGTTGATGCCGGACACCCGGGCCGCCAGCAGGTTGCCGCCGCAGGCATAGACCCGGCGGCCGTAGACGGTCTTTGACAGGACAAACGAGCAGATGGCAATAATGACAGCCAGGAACACAGCCAGCATCGGGATGCCGCAGAACGTGGAAGCGGCGACAGCCTTGTATGCCGCGCTGATGCCGATGACCGGCTTTCCGTTGGAGATCAGCAGCGCCAGGCCGCGAACGGCGGTCATGGTGCCAAGCGTCATGATGAAGGGGGGCAGATTGCCCACGGCAACGCCGACACCGTTCACCACACCCACAGCCAGGCCGGCCAGCATGGCGACGATCAGAGGCACGATCAGCGGATAGTTTCCCTGGCCCAGCATGGCGGCCAGGATGCCGGTAAACGCCACGGTGGAGCCAACGGACATATCAAATCCGCCGGCAACGATGACGAACATCATGCCGAACGCCAGAATGCCGTTGATGGAGGCCTGCTTGAGGATGTTGACCAGGTTGCCGGGCGTGATGAAGCTGGGCTTCAGACAGGTCAAAACGATCACCAGCGCGATAAAGATCACGAAAATGAAATACTCGCTGATGAGTGTATTGATACGTTTCTTCTCTTTCATGCTTTCCCCTTCCTTTATACCGTGATGGCGGAGGCCAATGTCATGATGCGCTCCTGGGAGAATTCTTCGCGCCGGACCTCACCGGAATAATTACCCTCGCACATAACAGCGATCCGGTCGCAAATTCCCATGAGCTCCGGGATCTCCGACGAGATCATGATGATCGCCTTGCCCTGCTGCACCAATTTTCCCAGCAGCAGGTAAATGTCCCGCTTGGCACCCACATCGATCCCTCGCGTGGGCTCATCCAGAATGATGATGTCCGGCTCGTTCAGCAGCCACTTGGCAATGACGATCTTCTGCTGGTTGCCGCCGGACAGGTTGCCGACGATCTGGTTGACGGAAGGAGTTTTGATATTCAGCTTTTCGATGTACTCCTGGGACGCCTTATATGCCTTGTTTTTGTTGTACAGGCCGTTGCTCAGCAGCTTTTTGATGGCTACCATGGCGATATTGTCGTTGACCGTTCCGCTCAAGTTCAGACCCGTGACCTTCCGGTCCTCAGTAATGAGGGCCACGCCTTCCTTGATAATATCCTGCGGCGAGGACACCTTCACCTTTTTGCCCTTCACATAGATCTCGCCGCTGGAGAGGGGGTGCATTCCGAAAATACCCTCCACCAGCTCGCTGCGGCCGGCGCCTACCAGACCGCCGATGCCCAGAATCTCGCCCTTGCGGACAGACAGGCTGACGCCTTTCACCTTCTTGTCCGTGCGGACGATGTTTTTCGCCTCGAAGATGACTTCGCCGATGTCCGCTTCCAGCTTCGGATACACATCCGTGATCTCCCGGCCCACCATCATCTTGATCAGCTGGGATTCCGTGAGATTCGCCGTGTCGTCCGTGCCGATGTACTGTCCGTCACGGTAGACACTGACCCGGTCGCAGATGGAAAAGATCTCCGCCATGCGGTGGGAAATGTAAATGATGGCAACGCCCTTCTTGGTGAGCCTGCGGATATGCTCAAACAGCAGCTCCACTTCCCGCTCGGTAATGGCGGCGGTGGGCTCGTCCATGATGATGACCTTCGCATTGACGGAAATGGCCTTGATGATCTCGATGAGCTGGCACTGGGCCACCGTGAGATTTCGCAGCGTCTCCTTGGGCGACACGTGCAGGCCGCACTCCTCGATCAGCTTCTGCGCCTCCTCGATCTCCGCCTTCTTGTCCACCAGGCCGTTTTTGCGCAGCTCCCGCCCCACAAAAATGTTCTCATACACGGCCATGTCCAGGATCGGGTTCAATTCCTGGTGGATCATGGCGACGCCCATATCCATGGCCTCTTTGGGATTGGAGGCATGATAGGGCTTTCCGTCAAAGAGGATCTCCCCGCCGGGATCTTTTGTATAAATACCCATAAGGATCTTCATTAGGGTGGATTTTCCGGCGCCATTTTCTCCCATCAACGCATGGACCTCTCCCGGTCTTACCTGCAGCTGCACGTGGTCGAGTGCGACGACGCCCGGAAACGTTTTGCTGATATCTTTCATTTCCAGCACATATTCCACACAATCTCCCCCCTCACACAATAATTTTATTACATTTTACCGAATTCGATTCCATTCCGAAACATTCGTTTTTCACATGACGGGGGATAATTTTTGGATTTTTGCCGTTCGGGCCTTTTCTCGGCAGGAAATGGCCCCTGCCAGCCGGAGGGTCGTTGGCGCGCTCCGCAGAATGTTGCTCCGTTCTCACGGCAAGCCGGCAGATAAACACGAAAGACCCTAAAGCCGCTTTGGCTTCAGGGCCTTTCGTATTTGGCAGTCTGCTTTTTCCGTGCCGCGGCCCGGCGTTCCCTCCGCCCACCCCAGTTCAGACTTGAGGCGGACGGCCTTCTTGGAGGACGGCGGGCTTTCCGTCCTAAAAGGCAGCCAGTCTTCCGCGGCCATGGTCTTTCGCTTGATAGAGTGCTTTATCCGCCGCCTCGTACAGCTGGTTGAATGTCATTTCCGACTCTGTGATGACCATGCCCATGGAGATCCCCGCGCCGCCTTCCACGGTTTTCAGCGTGATATTGACCTTGTCAAAAATCTGCTGTGCGCGTTCCTGCATCTGTGCGTCCGGGGTATCCTTGTCAAAAAAGAGCGCTGCCGCGAACTCGTCGCCGCCCATGCGGCAGGCACGGTCCTCTTTTCTCAAAGACGTCATCAGTGTCTGCGCGGCTAAGATCAAAAACTTGTCGCCGTTATGATGGCCGAAAGTGTCATTGTACTCCTTGAACCGGTCCACATCGATCATCAGCATCATGACCTTGGAGTTTCCTTCCAGAATCTTCAATTCCACATCGCTGCGGAACGCGGCATGATTCAAAAGTCCTGTCAGAGAATCCCTGCGGTATGTGCGCTCCCAATACCGCAGCTGGATCTGTGCCTTGTTCTGCTCCGCGTCTGTCAGCATCTTCATGGAATAGGTGTTGGTGATATCCGCGATGATGATCTCTGAGCGCTCAGCACGCACAACGGAATCATAGTAGATCCTGCCGCAGCAAAATACATAAATATCAGAGCCGTCTTTTCTCCGGATCTTATGCTCTTGGAAAACCAGCGGATTTTTTGCAAGGCGGGCGTTGGTCTGACAGAGGTACTCCATGCGGTCCTCCTCCGGGATCAGATCCGCCTGGAGCATGGGCCGCTGCCGGATATCTTCCGCCGTGTATCCCGTCATCTTCTCAAAATTTTCATCCACAGACACGATATACATGGAGTCATCCAGCAAATACCGGCTGTATGGAACTTGGTGGACCGTATGCCTTTTTTCCGCAGTCTCGCTGTCAAGGCTGTCCGCCTGTTTCTCGAGATTGTCTCCGTTCGCCTCGGCCTTTCCCTGCTCCTCCTTCTCCTCCAGAGAGCCTTCCTTCAGACTTCTGAGAAATTCCGATACGATATACGGGTCGAACTGGCTGCCCGCGCACCGCTTCAGCTCTTCCATGGCCTTGGGAACAGACATGGATTGCCTGTAAGAGCGGTTGTTGATCATGGCGTCATACGCATCCACCACAGCGATCACGCGGGACAAAAGCGGAATGCTCTCCCCGCTCAAGCCATCCGGATACCCCTTGCCGTCCCACCGCTCATGATGGTGCAGAATATCCTCCGCGATCCCCTTCAGCTCCGTATTGCTGCTGGCGATCTCATAGCCCTTTTTCGTGTGGGAACGCAGGATCTTCCACTCTTCCTCCGAAAGCCTCCCGGGCTTATTCAGGATCTCCAGCGGAATTCCGATCTTGCCGATATCATGCAGAAGGCAGAGCAGTGACAGGTTGCTCTGCTGGATGTCCGTCAGTTCGATCCGCTTTCCGAGCTTTTCTCCCATCAACTGCGTGCGGCGCACATGGTGCTCCGTGTCGCTGTCGCACTCCTGCAGGGCCCGGATCAAGGACGTCAGCATCTCGGAGTGGATGGATTCCCGATCCAGCAGCTTCTTCGCGCGCATCGCCTGTGACGCCGCGTATATGGCCTGCGTGATATCCGAGGATTCTTTCGTGAAAATACTGACGGCATACTGTATCTTACCGGGGAAATTTTCTTTCACCTGCTCCAGGCACGCCTGCATCTCGGCTTCGCTGCTGTGGCTGCACAGGGCGATCAAGTGCGCTTCCACGCCCCGCACATAGTAGGTGTGCTTGGGAAAACACTGCCGCATGGTATCCGCCAGCAGCTTGATCTTCTGGTCTCCCACATGGTTTCCCATGGTGCTGTTGATGACCGACAGGCTGTTGATGTCACAGATCGCCACCGCCGTGGGGGCGGGAAACGTATTTTGCTGATCCTTTGCAAGCATCCGGAAGCTCTCCAGATTTTGAAAGCCTGTCAGAAGGTCAGTCTCCAGCGCCGCGTCCGAAAACACGAACAGCTGCCCGAGCCGCTGCTCCTTTTCGTTTTTCAAACTGCGGATATCGCACCTCAGCGGGCGGATCTCCTCGCCTTTTTTGATATAGCACTGCAAGGAAAAGCTGTCATTCTCCGTTTCAGAATTCAAAGAGAGATGGTAGCAATTCAGAAAATCTCCCAATTCCGCACATTTTTCCGTCTGGATGCCGCCCAGAAGGTCGTCCGCCCGTTTATTGTGGAGAATCAAGTGGTCATGGTAGTCAAACAGGACGATCCCCTGGCCGATATTTTCAAAAATGCTGGTTTTCAGACAGTTCAGCATGCCGTGGGTCGAATATTCAAAGCAGCTCCAATACAGCAGGAAGGCCGTGAGGCTGTATCCGCAGATGGAATAGTCCAGAAGATTATAGATGTTCACACCGGGCCAGTAGAGAAACACCGCGTTCACCGCAACGATCGTCACGATCCCGAGGATCACATATCGATACTGAGACCGATATTCCCGGGGAATCCTGCGCTGCTTCCGGATCAAGAGAATCAGAATCACCGCTACCAGGGTATATGTAAAAATAAGGTGCATCCAGTACAGCGGTTTCATTTGGTAGCTGTACTGGGCAATGTAGGTGTCTCTGCGGACATAGTGGATGGCGATCTCGTAAAAGGGATTTATGGCGAAAACCACTGCCTCAAAAGCCGTGTAGAGGATACTGAAGCCGATTGCGGTTTTCCCGGTTTTTGTAAACTTCCCCTTTGTAAAATAAACGGTAAAAATGAGAAGGCAGACCAGCATGATGTCAATATTGACAAAATAGATGCTGGACATGACGGAGACGCACCGATAGTCGTTGTTGAGGATGCTGATCAAGTAACTGATGTCCACCACAGCCGCGCCCGCGCAGGCAAAGCTCAGATATCTCCCCGTGGTCTTGTTTTTTAGAATGGATTTGATAGCCAAGATCCCGTCAGCCAGCGCGATCAGAATGGAAATTTCTATATAGCAATTCAAAAACCACGTATGCATGTCGAACATCCCGCCCTTTCCAGGGTAATATTCTTCTGTTACAAATGCATCTTTTAGTTACATTTATACACTATTTTTATATAAACATCAATACTCTGCGGGCATTTAACCGGGCACGGCAGCCGCCGCGTTCCCTTTTCTTTTCAAGCGGGAGACCGCAAAGTCCGCGGATGAGGGTGCTTTCCCCCTGCAATCTTATATTTAAGTATAATATGTCGGGGCCCTTAGATATACAACTCTTCTCTTTTATTTATCAGTATTATATAATTTTTTCCTTATTTTTTGTGTAAACAGTAAAAATGTGCACATTTTGTAAAATACCTCTTGTACGCTTATATCGGTTCTATTGTAATACATGTTAAGACAGGACGGTATTGATAAGACAGCCTAACCGCCCGGTAAATAAAGAAAGGATCTGTTCAAATGTACGATTTTGACCAGTTCGTAGACCGCAGAGGGACCACCAGCATCAAGCGGAACTTCCAGAACAGCTTCGGTCAGCAGGACGGCCTTCTGCCTTTCTGGATCGCCGACACGGACTTTCCCACGGCGCCCGCCGTGGTGGACGCGCTGAAAAAGCGCTGCGAGCACCCTGTGTTCGGCTATGCCGACCCCCTTCCCTCCACCTTCCAAGCCATTTAGGGCTGGTGGGAGCGCCGCCACGGCTGGAAGCCCGATACCGATTGGATGTTCATGACCTGCGGCGTGGTGACCGGCATCTATTTCGCCCTGGAAGCTCTGGTGGAAAAGGGCGGCAAGGTCTTGACCTTCACCCCCGTGTACGATCCGTTTTTCGCCGCCGTCCAGAACAGCGGGCACACCTTGGTGGATTGCCCCCTGCATCATGAGGACGACTACTACACCATCGACTGGGCCCGTTTTGAGGATGAGCTGAAAAACGGCGTGCAGGCCGTTATCTTCTGCAACCCCCACAACCCGGTGGGCCGTGTGTGGACGGAGGAGGAGCTCTCCCGGGTGGCCGACCTGTGCGCCCAGTACAAGGTCTGGCTCCTGTGCGACGAGGTCCACGCCGACTACGGCTTGACCCGGAAGTACACGCCCATGGGCAAGTTTGAGCAGATCCCCGACCGGCTGGTGATCTACACCGCCATCAGCAAGACCTTCAACCTGGCCGGCCTGGTGTCCGCCTGCATCATGATCCCCAACCAGGAGGTCCGCGACAAGGTCCGCTATGAATTTGACAGCCGCTGGATGTTCGGTCCCACCGACTTTGCCTTTACCGCCATGGAGGCCGGCTACAATCACGGCGACGAGTGGATGGACGCTGTGTGCGAGTACCTCCGGGGCAATGTGGAGCTGGTCAACGCCTTCGTTGCCGAGAAGATGCCCAAGGTCCATGTCACCCGTCACGAGGGCACGTTCCTCATGTGGCTGGACATGACCTGCGCGGGCAAGCCCAGCGGCGAGATCACCTCCATTCTGGCCAAGGAGTACGGCCTTGCTCTGGGTGACGGCAGCCACTACGGCAAGCAGGCCGACGGCTTCATGCGGCTGAACATCGGCTGCACCCGCTCTGTACTGCAGCAGGGCCCGGAGGGTCTGGAGCGCTTTTACCGCGACTACGTCAAATAAGCTCTGAAACAGGGCTTTTTTGAATAGAGGGAAACCGAAAAACAAAGGGAGGAAACAAAATGAGTAATCAACCAGCCAACGGCCATAAGAAGCTGAATTTCAGCGACTGTATGGGCATGGCCGTGGGTCAGATCATCGGCTCCGGCATCATGGTTCTGACCGGTATCGTCATCGGCCTCACCGGCCACGGCACCCCTTACGCCTTCATCATGGGCGCCCTGCTGGCTATCGCCACCTGCATCCCCTTCATCATTCTGACATCCACCATCCCCGCCTCCGGCGCCGGCTATACCTATCCTCACCGGCAAGAACGGCGCCCTGCCCGCCAAGGGCATCCTGCCGGCTGTTACCTCTGCCTTCACCTACGGCAGCTATCTCATTGCCAACGAAAAAGGCCCTGCCAACCAGATGGCCCTGGAGGTCAAGCTGTTCTATGTTTCTCTGCCCGGCACGCTGCTTTTCGCCGTGCTGGCTCCCGCCACCGGCAATCTGGCGACACCCAGCAGCCTGGCCAGCTGGCTCCAGCTCATCTTTTTCTCCGGTCTTGCCACGGTGACCGGCTATTTCTTGATGATGTTCGGTATCCAGCGCCTGGGCGCCTCCACCGCATCCTTCCTCTCCATGCTGGAGTCGGTGGTCAGTGTGGTGTTCGGAACCCTCTGGTTCTCTGACCAGATCACGGAGGGTATCGTTGTCGGCAGCCTGCTGGTTTTGACCAGCGTATGCTTCATCACACTGGACGGCGCCCGCAAGGAAAAGGCGCGTATCGCCTAAGCGTGCCCCGCCGCCTCCAATGCTGTTCGGACAAGAGCGCAAACTGTTCGGTTTGCGCTCTTGTCGCTATTTTTACCCTCACGGGGTGTTCGGTTAGTGAACTTTTAGTGAACATTCTGTTCTTTCCTTTGACAGCACTATTTGCTTATGCTAACCTGTATTTGGCCTTAGTAGCCCAGTTTGAGAGTTTTACGAGATTTTACGATTTTGGCTTATTGCCGACCCATTTTACAATTCATGCTGCTGTCCTGACATATGGATGAGTGTCTTAGGAGCGCATGACAATGGCTTCCCTGCCGGTGGGAGCTGTTGTCATGCGCTTCTTTTGCGTCCAATCCCGGCAAATACATGACAGGAGCAAAAGATTATGAATATCGCTGATAAAGTTAAGATGGAATTTGAAGATGCTATCCGTTCCGCAATCAAAGACTGGCAGCGTGATGCTGACGAGCCTGCCAATCTGTTTTCCCGAAATCGCAAACTCGACCAAGTGACCATGATAAAGTTGCTCTGCCTCATGGGCGGAAACAGTTTACGCAAGGAACTGTACGATTACCCCAGCCTAAAAGTGTCTGCGTCCAGCTTCTCTGAGCGCCGCGCCGCCATTCCTTCCGAACTGTTATACTATGTTCTGCGCCGCTTCTCTGACACAGACAACGGGAATGATGCCTTTCTTTACAAGGGCCGCAAGCTGATTGGCATAGACGGCGTAAATTTCAACACAGCACTCAACAAGGACACGCCGTCTTTCATGCCTGCGTCAAACACAGCCAAGGGCGGGTATAACCAGTATAAAGCCACGGTCATGGTAGACTTGCTTTCTAATCAGACGGTGGACATGGTACTGCACCCTATCAGCAAGCAGAACGAACACGCAGATGCGGCCTTTATGGTGGCGTGGAACGATTTTCCGCCTTGCATTTTCGTATGCGACAGACTTTACTCTTCCTATCCCTTAATTGCAGATTTTCAGCAAAAGAGGCTGGACTTCGTTATTCGCACAAAGCAGAATAATGGCGCGTTAAAGCCCATACAAGCTTTGCCAATGGAAGAACTGGATGTCGATATTGAGTTTGTTCTGACGGACAGCCAGTCGCAAGCGAGCAAGGAAAAGGGACACATTTATGTGAATACGGGCAGCAAGCGGGGCAAAGTCAACAGCCCACGCACCTATGTCTCCCGCTTTGCTCACCCACTACCCTATATCATGCGGCTGAGAGTGGTGCGCGGCAGACTGCCTAACGGAGATCTGGAAACCCTCTTGACCTCGCTTTCACGCGACGAGTTCAGCGCCGCAGAAATCATGGAACTTTACAGGCTCCGTTGGCGGGAGGAAATCTTCTTCCGCCATATCAAGTACGATTGCGGAGCCAGCCGGATGAAGTGCAAGAAAGAGGACTATTCCCGACAGGAGATTTACGGGCACTTCATCACTTCCGCCGCTGTCTGGAAAATCATCAACGGCATTGTCCTTGAACAGAAGCCGGATAACGCTTATGAGTACAAAATCAACACCAAGATGGCGACTTATCTGGTGAAGCGGTTTTTGGCAACCCCCGGCGCAAGTGGGGAACAACTCATAGCGGATATGTCACAGTATTTGGTACAGGTAAAGCCTGATAGAGCCAATGTGCGAAATTTACACCCAACTTCGTTTGTCCCGTTCAACTACCGTGTCGCTTGAAATTTTAACTTGTTCTTGTACTGCACCAAAAAGAGACTGGTTTTTACAGCTAAAGTCAATAGTGCCAAAATCTCAACAAGTGATAGAACAGATGTAAAAATGGAGCCAAAATACAGCAGAGTGGCAATAGTACCACTCGGCTGTGTAATATCTTTGCTGTGTCAACAAGTCATACTGACGCCTTGGAAATTAGGCGCAAAACATGGACTCGGAAATAGTTCTCATTTGAGGTGATGGATGATGAGACAAATTTTCTCTATGGAAAAGATTTGCTCGGGTAAAATTTATCTCATTGAGCATTGAAAAGCTGAGACTGACTGTTTTTCCTTATTTTAGGCCGTTTTTGCAGGACTTCTAAAAAGTATTTTGCATTGAACGAAGAAAAAGTGGAGTAACAGAAACAGGGCAACAATCTGCGGAAAAAATTTTCTACTAACCAAACAAAAAAATTGAAAAACATTCCTGTCCAAGTTGGTTATTACTCGTGCTCACGATACGCTCTGGAAAAAACAAGAATCCTGTGCTAAAATGTAAAAAAACAAGAAAAACAAACGGAGGGCCATACCATGACAGACGCAGAGCGCAGAGCCGCCGCAAAACAGTTTGCCGCCGACTGGAAAGACCGCGGCGATGAAAAGCAGGAGACACAGACCTTTTGGCTGTCGTTGCTGCAAAAAGTCTATGGTGTCGCAGAACCGGATAAGTTCATCAGCTTTGAAAAGACAGTCACCGTAGATGATACTAAAACGGGCAAAAGCACGACGAAATTCATTGACGGCTATATCGGTGCAACCCGCGTTTTAGTCGAGCAGAAAGGCGCGAAAATCGACTTGAACAAGGGAGAAACGCAGTCCGACGGCTCTATTCTGTCGCCCTATCAGCAGGCGCGGCGTTACGGCGGCTATCTGCCTGCCAATCAGCAGCCCCGCTGGATTGTAGTCTGCAACTTTAAAGAATTTCGCATCCATGATATGAATCGCCCAAACGATACGCCGGGAGTTTTGCTGCTGGCAGATTTGGAGAAAGAATACAGCCGATTGAACTTCCTTGTCGATACCGGCGACGAAAACATCCGCAAAGAAATGGAAATCTCCCTGCAAGCTGGCGAGCTTGTGGGCGTGCTGTATGATGCGCTGTTGAAACAGTATGCCGAGCCGGAATCAGAAGAAACGCTGAAAAGCCTCAATGCCTTGTGCGTCCGTCTGGTGTTTTGCCTGTATGCCGAGGATGCGGGCATTTTCGGCAAGCGCGGAATGTTCCACGACTATCTCCGAGCACACCGTGCCGAAGACCGCCGTGCGCTCATCAACTTGTTCCGCGTGCTTGACCAAAAACCGGAAAAACGTGACCGCTATCTGGATGAAGATTTGGCGGCGTTCCCCTATGTCAACGGCGGCCTGTTTGCTGACGAAAATATTGAAATTCCCCGTCTGGGCGATGAAATTATTGACTTGCTGCTGACCAAAGCAAGTGAGGATTTCGATTGGTCTGCCATTAGTCCAACAATCTTCGGTGCTGTCTTTGAAAGCACTCTAAACCCCGAAACCCGTCGTTCCGGAGGTATGCATTATACCAGCATTGAGAACATCCATAAGGTCATTGATCCGCTGTTTCTGGATGACCTGAAAGCAGAGTTTGAGGAAATCAAGTCCGTTACTGTTACCAAGACCCGTGAAGCAAAGCTGCGCGCTTTCCAGAACAAATTGGCCAGTCTGAAATTTCTTGATCCGGCCTGCGGCTCCGGAAACTTTCTGACGGAAACCTATTTGTCTTTGCGCCGCTTGGAAAACAAGGTGATTTCCGAACTGCATCAAGGGCAAATTGTGTTTGACCTTGGAAATCCCATTCAGGTATCTATTAGCCAGTTTTATGGCATCGAAATCAATGATTTTGCTGTCACCGTCGCCAAAACTGCCCTCTGGATTGCAGAAAGTCAGATGATGAAAGAGACGGAAGATGTTGTCCATATGTCTCTTGACTTTCTGCCGTTAAAAACAAATGCTTGTATTGTCGAGGGCAACGCCCTGCGGATGGATTGGGAAAGCGTTGTGCCGAAGGCAGAGCTGAATTACATCATGGGCAACCCGCCGTTTGTGGGTGCTTCCAGAATGACTAAAACGCAGAAGGACGAAGCGGTAGCTGTTTTCGGAAAGGGAAAGCGTGTAAACAGTATCGACTATGTAGGCGCGTGGTATCATAAAGCAGCCGCCTTGATGCATGGAACAGCCGTCCGTGCGGCATTCGTTTCGACAAACAGCATTACACAGGGTGAGCAGGTGGCGCCGCTTTGGGAAAAGCTTTTGAGTGAGTATAATGTGCATATTGACTTTGCCTATCGCACTTTCAAATGGGACAGTGAGGCAAAGGAAAAAGCCGCTGTTCACTGTGTGATTATCGGATTTAGTACCGCACCGACAATGCGGCCCAAACTGATTTTTACAGGTGGTTCGGTACCGCAAATTGCACAGAATATCAATCCCTACCTCGTGGATGCCCCCAATGTTGTTGTGACCAGCAGGGGAACCACACTTTGCGATGTCCCCCGCATGACAAAGGGAAACCAGCCTTCAGATGGCGGCAACCTGATTCTTTCGCAGGAGGAGCTGGACGCGCTGATTGCAAAGGATGGAAGTATCGCTGCTTGCGTCCGCCGCTATGTTGGCTCAAAAGATTTTATCAATAACGATGAAGTGCGCTATTGCCTCTGGTTGAAAGGCGTTTCGCCTGCTTTGTACCGGAAAAACGCTGAGGTTATGCGCCGTTTGGAAGCTGTTCGTGAGATGCGCCTGGCAAGTTCGGCAGCTCCAACTCGCGCACTTGCTGAAAAGCCGTATCTGTTCTTCTCTACTCCACAGACGGACAGCAATTACCTGTGCATCCCCGAGGTTTCTTCAGAACGGCGGCGTTATATTCCGATTGGATTTATGGACAAAAGCGTGATTGCCAGCAACAAGCTTCTGATTGTTCCAGACGCAACACTCTACCATTTTGGAATACTTACCTCCAATGTCCATATGGGGTGGGTACGAGCAGTCGCTGGGCGATTGGAAATGCGCTATCAGTATTCCGGTGCGACTGTCTACAACAACTTCCCGTGGCCGATGCCGACCGATGAACAGCGGGCAAAAATTGAGCAGACGGCACAGGCAATTCTGGACGCCCGTGCCCTGTACCCCGATTGCAGCCTTGCTGACCTCTACGATGAAGTGACCATGCCGCCGGAACTGCGCAAAGCGCACCAAGCCAACGATAAAGCTGTCATGCAGGCGTATGGCTTCTGGGGAAAGCTCAACACCGAAACCGCCTGCGTTGCTGAGTTGATGAAGATGTACCAAAAGCTGACGGAGGTTTGAAGTTTTCTGAGATGAAATCCTATAGATTTGAGGTTATTAATAATACAATACACATACTTGACTATCCAACGGCAGATAAAGTATTGGAGCTCCCCAATGACCGCATTGTGAAGCGACTTAAAGATATGTGCTTGCATTGGTATGACTTAATGGAAGCAAAGTCATGTCTTGAAGCTGTCAACGGTACAAATGCCGCTCTAGTCAATAGAGCATTAGCCCAAAATGCGATTGTATTGTTCTACAAATGTTTTGGGAATAGCGAATTCCGAGATAATTCACTCAAAAGAGATAAAATACTAGCTGGACTACCGTCTAGTGCAAAGGATGTTTTTGACTACTACAAAAATATTCGTGATAAATTCATTGTGCATGACGAAAGTCGTCATGCACAGGTTATCACAGGTATAATTCTTGAAACAGCAAAAACACCCCCATTTGTCGATACAGTAAACACAGTAGCTGTCACAGAGATGTTCACCACAGAGAGCGAGCTTCAGGGATTACAGTCCTTTTATCGTTTAGTAACGGTTGCAATGTCGTGGACTGAAAATGCTATTGACAAGTTGAGCGACAAAATTAAAGAAACTTATCAATCAAAATCCCTGTCGTTCTTTGATGACTTTTTGCCACTTAGATTTAGTGCGCCAACAAAAGAAGAAATGTTTCAAAAAAGGTATTAAAAAGAACCCCTGCTGATTCTGAAATTCAAAATCAGCAGGGGCGTTTTTGTTCGGTTAATACCTAACCGAACAGCATTGCCGCCGCCTCACCTCTTTCTCTGCTGACGTCCCGTGAAATTTTCACCGGCTGTTTGCTTTTTTGAAAGCTTGATATTATAATGGAAAAATAATGGAAAAAATAGGACGGTACAGATACCGGGCGGAAGGGGTCCGCGCCCTGTTTCCCGGGCAGGCCGGACACGAAAGAAGGAGTGCGTATGGAGAAGATTTCAGCCGGAAAGCGGCTTTACGAGCAGGTCGTGGAACGGGTCCGCGGCATGATCGAGCAGGGTATTTACAAAAAGGGCGATCTGCTGCCCAGTGAAAAAGAGCTCATGGAGATGATGGGTGTCAGCCGCATCACGGTGCGGGAGGCCATGCGCCTTCTCAGTGAGGCCGGTGTGATCCACACCATCAAGGGCAAGGGCAGCTTTGTGCTGATGGACCCGAAGGAGCTGCTGGACCACCCCGACGAAAAGAAAACCTACCCCAAGAATTTCCTGGAGTCCACTGAGGCCCGCCTCCTGCTGGAGCCTGCCGCCGCCCGCTATGTGGCCATCCACGGCAAAGAGGAAACGCGGAAGGCCATCGGAGAGTATCTCAACCCGGCGGGAGATGATCTTCAGTCCTTTCATGAGGCCATTATCCGGGCCACCGGCAATCAAGTTTTGATTCGCTTTTTTCAGTTTCTGCTGAACATGGAGGAGGTTCCTCCTGTCATCAGCCTGGTGCCTCCGTTTCGTCAAAAAAGCGTGGCCTCCAAGCTCCAGCACCAGCACGAGAAGATTTACGAGGCCATCCGGGATGGCGACGGCGAGTTTGCCTATTTCTACATGCTGGAGCATCTGAATTTTGTCAAGGCTATTTATCAGGAATTCTTTGACATGTTCTATCAATGAGCGGTCCCAAGCGGTTCCCGTTCCATTCCCCAAGACACCCGATCTGTATTCAAAGGCGGAGCCTCCGTTGGAGGCTCCGCCTTTTCCAAGCTGCTCCGCTTTCCCCGGAAATATTCTGAGGCGGAGCCTGCCGCGGCAGGCTCCGGCCTCAAAGGAAAGAGAGAATATTGGCAGTTGAAAACATTCCCGGAATCAAGCCGGGTCTCGCGTATCGTTACTTCTTCGCCTGCTCCGCCGCCTGCCGTTCCAGATATTCCTCCTCTGTCAGCAGCGTCAGCGCGCCGGTGGGGCACACCTTCACGCAGGCGGGGAGCAGTCCGGCCTTCTGCCGTTCGATGCACGCGTCGCACTTTCGCATCTTGCCGTCGTCACCGAAGGTGGGCACACCGTAGGGGCAGGCCATGGCGCAGCTGTGGCAGCCGATGCAGTTGGTGTTGTCGTACAGCGTAAAGCCGGTCTCCTCATCCTTGTACAGACAGCCGACAGGGCGGCCCATGACGCAGGGCGCGTCTTCGCAATGCATACAGGCGGTGGAGAAAAAGTGGAGGTCGCCGTGGACTCCCTCCTGGGTATAGGTGTGACGGAAGGGCTGGTGGCCGCAGGAGGCGTCGATATCGTTTTGATCCATGCAGGCCAAGGCGCAGGCTCCGCAGGCCGAGCATTTGGCCGTATCAAAATACAAATGGTATTTCATAGCTTCAGCCCTCCTTTCGCACCGCGCAGCGGATGGAACGATACGCGGGGAATCCGGAATAGGGGTCCAGATGGTCGCTGTCCGTCAAGAGATTGGCGTCCGCTTCGGAATAGCCGTGGAACAGGTTCACAAGCCCCTCCGGTACGCTGAGCGTCGGATGTACGCATACGGTGATGCTGCCCCGGGCGGTGGAGATGACGATCCGGTCGCCCTCCTTCACGCCCAGCCGCCGGCAATCCGCCTCGTTCATATCCGCGGTAGGCTTCGGGCGCAGGCTCCGGTTGTTGGGGACGTTGCGCAGGCGGGAGTGGATAGCGTTGGGGATGCGGCTTCCGGATGTAAAGACGAAGGGATACGCCTCCGGATCGGCATCGTCCAGGGGGTCCTTATAGGTAGGCAGCGCGTCCAGCCCCCACTCGGGATGCTGCTCGATGATCGCGCTTTTCAGCTCAAACTTTCCGGTGGGCGTGGCCAGGCCCCGCTTCAGCTCCATGAGGTCCTCGTGCTCCGCGATGGGGGCGATCTTGACCGGCAGGTCCACTTTTTTCAGCTCTTCCGTGGTGGCACCGTACTCATCCAGGACATACTTCTGGATAAAGGATTCGTAGCCCTCCTTGAGCTGCTCGTCCGGCAGGTCCATATAGTTGGCCAGCTCTGTAATGATCCGCACATCGCTCTTGGACTGGCCCAGAGGCGCAATGGCCGGGCTGGTGTACCAGGCCAGGCCGCCGTTGTAGGGCTTGAACTCGCCCCGCTCAAAGCTGGAGCAGGCGGGCAGGACAAT
Organism: Dysosmobacter sp. Sow4_B12; assembly: GCF_052116665.1. Lineage (NCBI taxonomy): Bacteria > Bacillati > Bacillota > Clostridia > Eubacteriales > Oscillospiraceae > Dysosmobacter > Dysosmobacter sp. Sow4_B12. The sequence goes on from NZ_JBQKKR010000005.1 coordinate 31,516, forward strand.
GTCCGCGTACTTTGCCGTGTCGGTCATAAAGAGGTCCGTGTCCACGAAGAAGTCCAGGGACTCCAGGGCACGGAACATCCGGGCGGAATCCGGGAACATGCGGGCGTTCATACCCAGGGCGAACACGGCGCGAATCGGGTAAGGTGTGCCCTCCAGGATCTGGCGGGGCATATCCATCGCCTGCATCTCCCGCTCCAGGTAATTCCACAGGGGGAAGCGGGGCGCGCCTACGGGCTCCTTTGCGTTTTTGGGGTAATTCTCCCACAAGTAATCGTGCTCCCGGGTGGTAAAGCCGCAGGATACGTGCATAAAGGTATGGGGCTCCAGCAGCTGGCCGCCCTTGCGGTCAAAGTTGCCGGTGATGGCCAGCAGCGCCATCACGGCCCGGTAGTTCTGCAGTCCGTTGCGATGGTGGCGGCGGTAAAGCGGCGTCCGTTCTGCATCACGGCGGTCAGCTGGCCGTTCTCCTCCCGCTCGATGTGGGAGAGCATCTGCTCGCAGGCCACCTGGACGCCCTTGGCCTCCAGGTCCGCCTGGGCGCGCTTGGCAGTCTCCTCAAAGGCGGCTACATAGAACATCCACTTGGCGCCGTCCACCAGCGTACAGGGCACGCCGTAGGCGACCATGTCCTCCACGACCTTGATGCCCACCCAGGACGCGCCGATGACCAGGGCGCTTTTGATCTCGCCCTTTTCCAGCATCCCTTTCAGCTGTACGGCATCCTGCGCCGTGCGCATTTTGAACACGCCGGGCAGGTCAATACCCGGCAGCGGAGGCATGACGGCGGAGGCGCCGGTGCTGGTCAGAATCTTGTCATACCGCTCCTGGCTGCCGTCGGCAAACCTCAGAATCTTCCCGGCGGGGTCCAGGTCGGTCACGGGCTTTTCCGCGTGGAAATGGATGTCCATCTCCCGGATGATCTTCTCCAGGGAGCCAAAGGGAAACAGCGCCTCATAGGGGATCGCGCCCTTGACATAATAGGTGGTCAGCATGGGGTTATAAGGGGGGATATCCGTATCGCTGTAAACATCTATCACAGCGTCGCAGCCGGCCTTGCGGATCGCCTGAACGGCGCGGAAGCCGGCGCAGCCAAATCCAATCACAGCAATTTTTTCCATTGTATCAACCCACATGGCCGCAGCAGGAGTGTCCGGAAGCCTCCGGCCTCTGCTTGAAGGTGTTCCGCGTGCATCTAATACCGGCATTTCCCCTCCGGTCTATGCTTTGATCGAAGTCATACATGTCCAATAAATCCTCTCTTTCCGCGTCTCTATTTGTCCGGTTTCCGCACCGGCAGCATCACAGGGGTCAAACGCCCAACAGGGACAGCAGCCCCACCGCCGCAGGCGGCACCAGAAGGGCCGGCAGCAGGTTCAGCGTTTTGAACTGCTTGATGTTCAAAATGCTCAGTCCCGAGCTGAGAATGAGAACTCCGCCCACCAGAGAGATCTCTGTCAGCAGGTCCGGAGTCAGATGGGGTGCGATAAGGTTGGCCAGCAGGTAGATGGAGCCCTGCCAGCAAAACAGTACGCCGGCCGCGATGGCGATCCCCAGCCCAAAGGTGGAGGAAAGGACAACGGAGGTAATGCCGTCCAGAATGGCATTGGTAAATAGATAGGTGTGGTTTCCGTTCAGCGCGCTTTCAATGGGACCCAGGATGGACAAGGTCCCTGCACAGTACAGCAAAATAGCGGTGGAAAGTCCCTTGGCCAGATTCGAACCCTTGGAAAAGCGGGAGACCAGCCGGTCAAACGCCGTGTCCAGGCTCAGCCGGGTGCCGATCAGGCCGCCCAGGGCCAGGCTGACGATAAACAGCACATGATACATGCTCTGGGGCATTGCGCCCACGATGGAGTTGATGCCCAGGGCTGTTGCCGCAAGGCCCATGGAATCCATCATGATGGACTGGTACTTTTCTCCGATCCCTTTCTTCAGCGCACTGCCAACGACGCTGCCAAGCAAGATCGTACCGGCGTTGGCAATCGTTCCTATCATAACAGCACTCCTTTCCTTCCTCTCTTTTGCCGGATTCGTCTCCGGCATCCAGCTGCGCAAACCGCTGTGCCGCTTGATCTCTCCCAAAATTTTTCCCTTCGGCATCTTGCTTTTTTGCTTAACTTAACTTATCATGTATTATAACATGTTTGAGTGAAAATCAAGTATTCCTTGCTGCTTCTTATATTGGAAGGCCCAGCTTGTTATACACGCTTTCCCCCTTCCCTTCCGCTTTCGAAGCGGACCGGCGTCCGCCCCGGCTGTATACTGAGAAAACGCTGTTTACAAGATCGAAATCACAATATAAAATAAAATAGGTTTCCAAGCCGCGGGACCTAACGCCTCTGCCATGGTCCACGGCCAGGCTCCTCCTTTGGGGAAGCCTCTGAGTTGCGCTGGAAACGGCACAGCTTTCCGTGTTTGAGAAGGAGACAGTCAACATGCAGGCATGTTCCGCCTTGGTATGGCCGCATTTTGACGAAGCGCAGACTGTCTCCCCATGGAGACCGTCTGTTTTTTGTCCCATGACAAGACCGCTGTTGGAGGATGGATAACATGCTGAACAACCCCGATTATGTAACGGCACGCGGGATTCTGCTGGACGCCGCAGCCGCCGTTGGAGCAGAGCAAACCCCGCTCAGCAAAAGCGGCGGGAGAGTTCTGGCGCGGGACCTGACCGCGGCAGAGCCTGTGCCCCCCTTTGACCGCTCCCCTTACGACGGCTATGCGCTCCGTGCCTCCGACACCGTCCACGCATCGAAAAAAACGCCTGTGACCCTGCGGGTTTTGGAAGAGATCCCCGCCGGCAGGGTCCCCGCCGCCGCTGTCAAGGAAGGGACGGCGGCGAAGGTCCTGACCGGTGCGCCGATCCCCGAGGGTGCGGACGCCGTCATCAAATATGAGCGCACGGTATTCACGGATGAGACGGTCACGGTGTTTTGCCCGCTGGCGCAGGGCGAAAACATCGTCCGGGCCGGTGAGGATGTGCGCCGCGGCGATGTGCTGGCACACAGCGGCAATGTGATCGATCCGGGGACCGCGGGGGCGCTGGCCGCGCAGGGCGTCACAGCGCCGCTGGTCTACCGTGTGCCAAAAGTCGGCATCCTGTCCACCGGCAGTGAGCTGGTCGATGCCGGCGAAGTGCCCAGGCCGGGAAAAATACGCAACTCCAACCGGCATATGCTGGAAGCCGCTCTGACGAGTATGGGCTGCGAGCCGGTCTGGCTGGGCACAGCGGAGGATTCCGCGGAAAAAATATGCGCCCTCATTCAGCGGGGACTTTCGGAATGTGACGCCGTCATATCCACCGGCGGCGTATCCGCGGGGGATTATGACCTGACGCCGGACGCTATGGAAAAAGCCGGTGTGGAGCTGCTGTTCCGGGGCGTTGACATGAAGCCCGGTATGGCCTGCGCCTGCGGTGTCCGAAACGGAAAAATCGTCTGCGGCCTGTCCGGCAATCCCGCCTCCTCCATGACCAGCTTCTATGTGGTCGCCGTTCCCGCCCTCAAAAAGATGATGGGATACCGTTCCCCGCTGCCCCGGGAAATTCAAGTAAAGCTCTCCCAGGACTTTGATAAGGAAAGCCATAGCACCCGGTTCCTGCGGGGAAGGCTGGAGCTGAAAGACGGCATGGCCTGGATGGCCCTTTCAAAAAATCAAGGGAATGTGGTGCTCAGCAGTATGATTGGCTGCGATATGATGGCGCTCATCCCCGCGGGAAGCGGGCCGATCAGCGCCGGTACGGTGCTGCGCGGATTTTTTCTGTGAACATCCTCCCATTCCCGTCCGCTCTTCGCCGGAGGCCGGCTGAACCGGGAAAGCCCCCGGCCATGACACAAATCACACATTCGGAAGGTACTGAAAATGACCGACGCATTCGGAAGAGAAATCTATTATCTGCGATTATCAGTGACGGAGCGGTGCAATCTTCGCTGCCGGTACTGCATGCCCGCAGACGGTATCTGCAAAAAAAGCCATGAGGACATGCTCACGGAGGACGAGATGATCCTGGCGGTGGAGGCCGCCGCCGCGCTGGGATTTAAAAAGCTGCGCATAACCGGCGGAGAGCCGCTGGTCAAAAAAAATCTTCTCTCCATCTGCTCCCGCGCCGCGGCAGTGGATGGGATCGAAGAGATCTGTCTGACAACAAACGGCACTCTGCTGCCGCATCTTGCAAAGCCGCTGCGGGAAGCAGGTGTCAGCCGTGTGAACATCAGTCTCGATACACTGGACAGAGAGAAATACGCCTATATGACCAGGCGGGGCGCCCTGTCCTCCGCCCTCGCGGGTATTGAGAGCGCCATTGACGCCGGCTTCACGCGCATCAAGATCAACACGGTATTGATCGGCGGCTTCAACGACAATGAGATCTGTGACCTGGCAGCGCTCACTGTCAACTATCCTGTCGATGTGCGCTTTATTGAGCTGATGCCCATGGACGGCAGCCGCGGCTTTGACCAGGCGGCCATGCTCCCCTGCGAGACCGTTCTGGACCGCCTGCCGGAATTAAAACCAATAGAAGCTGGCGACGGCGTGGCAAGGCTCTACCGTCTGCCTGGCGCCCGGGGAAATATCGGTCTGATCAGCCCGGTGAGCCGACACTTTTGCGCGGCGTGCAACCGCATCCGCCTGACAGCGGACGGAAAGCTGCGCCCCTGCCTTCACTCTTCAGCGGAGTACAGCATCAAGGGACTGGATTTTGACGGGATGGTGGAGCAGTTTCAAAAAGCCGTTCTGGGAAAACCCATGTGCCACGGTGAGCTTTCCGCGGTAAAGCGCAGCGGCGCGGGGCGCATGATGAACCGCATCGGAGGCTGAGTATGGAAGGGATTCCTGTTCTTGCGTTTGCCGCGTATTCCGGCACGGGAAAAACAACGCTGCTGGAAAAAGTCATTCGGACTCTGAAGCGCCGGGGCATGCGGGTCGCCGTGATCAAACACGACGGCCATGACTTTACGATCGACCGGGAGGGGAAGGACTCCTGGCGCTTTACGCAGGCGGGCGCGGATATCTCCATCATCAGCTCCGCCGCCAAAACCGCGCTGGTCGAACAGCGGCCGCTCTCTTTCGCGCAGGCCGCCGCCATGGTGCATGATGTGGACTTGATCCTGGTGGAGGGCTATAAGCAGGAGCCCCTCACCCAGATTGGCATTTTCCGGAAGGCATCCGGAAAGGGGTTTACCGCGGATATCAGCCGCTACGCGGCGGTGGTGACGGATGCGGACATGGGGGACGTGAACATCCCCCGGTTTGGATTTGAGGATATAGAGGAGTTGACGGAATTTATCATGAACCACATGGATGATTTTACCCACTTCAACGAGCAGGGACGGGCGAAGATGGTGGATGTGGGCGAAAAGGGACCCACCCACCGCACGGCGGTGGCAGGCGCCCGCGTCTTTGTCAGCCGGGAAACCTTTGCACTGATCCGCAGCGGCGGGATGAAGAAGGGTGATGTTCTGACAGTGGCGCAGATCGCCGGCGTGATGGGCGCCAAACGCACACCGGAGCTGATCCCCATGTGCCATCCGGTGCAGGTCAACGGGATCGATCTGACCCTTTCTCTCGACGAGGCGCGCTGCTGCGTGGATATCCGGGCGGCTGTATCCTGCGACGGGCGGACCGGCGTGGAGATGGAGGCGCTGACAGCGGCCTCCACCGCGGCGCTGACCGTCTATGACATGTGCAAGGCTGTCCAAAAGGACATTGTGATCTCCGATATCCGCCTGCTGGAAAAAACCGGCGGTGTCCACGGGGACTTCCGCAGAGGGGAGGATCTGCTATGAGCTGCACAGCGGCGGTCATTACTGTCAGCGACAAAGGGGCCCGGGGCGCCCGTGTGGATACCAGCGGCCCAGCGGTGTGCGCAATCCTGCGGGAGGCCGGCTGGGATGTGGTGTACACAGCCATGGTGCCCGACGAACAGGAGCAGATTCAGCGTGAGCTGCTTTGGTGCGCAGATGAAAAGCACGTCAACCTCGTGCTGACCACAGGCGGCACCGGCTTTTCTCCCCGGGACGTGACCCCGGAGGCCACCCTTGCGGTCATAGAGCGGGAGACCCGGGGGATCCCGGAGCTCATGCGGGCGGAAAGCATGAAGATCACGCCCCGCGGCTGCCTCTCCCGTGCCGCCGCGGGCATCCGTGGAAAGACCCTGATGGTCAATCTTCCCGGCAGCGAAAAGGCGGCCAGGGAAAATTTGCTGGCCGTGATCGGCCCCATCCGGCACGGGATCGACATGCTGCTGTCCGCCGGCTCGGCTGACTGCGCTCAGGAGGCGCGGCCCCTCGGAAAGCCGGCTCCGTCCATGGACGCGTGGCTGAATGAGGCAAAGGCCTCCCCCAACGCCTCCAAGATCGGCATGTACCTCACCCACAGCGGCACCGTCCGGGAAACGGCCAAGGCAGCCGTGCGAAACGGCGATGAGGCCGCCGTCCCCGTCAAGGGGATGCAATTCTCCTACGACGCGGCAAAGGTCTCCGCGGCGGTCAAGGACACCTACCGATTAGATGGCATTTACTACGTCAAGGCTTGGCTCAATGCGGGAACGCTCCAAGTGGGGGACGATATCATGCGCGTCCTCATCGGCGGCGACATCCGCCCCCATGTGGTGGACGCCCTTCAGTATTTGGTGGGCCGGCTCAAGGAGGAGTGCGTCACTGAGACCGAACTGCATTGAGCCCTGCCAAACGCCCGCCCGGGAGCCCCGCACGGACCGCCAAGCGGCCGTTTGACAGGCGCCGCAGCCAGACCATCACGGCATCAAGCACAACGCAAAACGGGCGGGCCCTTCGGCCCGTCCGTTTACTTTTCCCCTGTACAGCGGCTCCGCTGGACGGCAATGGTGGCCAGAGAGTCCCCCAGTTGGGTCAAAATGGCCGCGGCCAGCTCCAGGTCCTCATCGCTCAGCCGTCCCGCGATGGACACCGCCAGCGCCCCCACAGCCGTGGTCAGCGCCAGAGGATCACAGTCACAGCCTCCCATAGCATCACCATGACCAGCTTATGTGCTCCGCCGCCTGTCAGTTCCCCTTCGGGGCGTCCGCCGGGTCCATAGGGAACACCGTCAGCTTCTCGCCGCCGCCCCACACCGCCAACAGCACCGCTGTCTCGTCCTGGTAGCCCTGCCGCAGCAGCGCCCGCCGGACCCAGGCGTCCTCCTTCCCCGCTTGGCGGATATTCTCCTCCAGAAGCCGCCCGTCCATGACGAAGGGCGTCTGGACCTGGGACTGCTTGGGATTCAAATCCAGGTCCGCGGGAGTGGCGGGGCGGTCCGCCTCCTTGGGCAGGAAGCTCACCACACCGTTGTGCTCCAGCACCGCCGACTGGAGCTGGTTTAGGTCGAACCAGCCTCCGATGCGGCAGTAGGTGAGAAACTCGCTCAGGTCCAGCCGGGCCTTTTTCAGATTTTCCCGGTAGATGACGCCGTTTTCCAGCAGCACCAAGGGTTTGCCCGTCACCAGGGCGCGGACCTTCAAGAATTTGTTGGTGAGAACGGAAATGACGAAGGCCGTCACACCGTAGATGACCAGCGCCGTCAGCGGCCGCAGAGGCTCTTCCAGCTCCGTGGCCAGCTCCGCCGCGATGGAGCCGATGGTAATGCCCACCACATAGTCGAACATGGTCATCTGGGACACCTGCTTCGTCCCCATGAGCTTCGCCAGCAAAAACAGCACCGCGATGGACAGCAGCGAGGAAAGGGCCGCCAGTGCGGCCTGGGCAGCATACTGCACAAAAACGCCTCCCGGGCAATGTCGTTTCCGACAGTATGCCCCGGGAGGCGCTTTTCATTCACTCTTTCAAGCTGCCGTGAACGGGAGGCTCCGCGTGGGGAGCGCCGGCGTGGTGGGCGTTGGTGTGCACATTGATGTACTGGGCCTTCAGCTTGGAATACAGGATGGTCTGGCTGGAATAAAGGCCATTGTAGCCGGAGAGCATGTAGCTGATGCCGCAGGCCAGAGCGAAGTACAAAAGGCCGCCGTCGCCGAACAACTCCACCGACAAAAAGATGGAGGCCACCGGGCAGTTGACGGCGCCGCAGAACACGGCCACCAGCCCCAGCGCCGCCGCGAAGCCGGCGGGAATGCCCAGCAGGGGGCCCACCACACAGCCGAAGGTGGCTCCCACGAAGAAGGAGGGCACCACCTCGCCGCCCTTGAAGCCGGCGCTCAGCGTAACGGCGGTGAACAGCAGCTTCAGCAAAAAGGCCGCCGGATGGGCCGTTCCCTCCTCCACGGCCCGGGTGACCACGTCCATGCCGGCGCCGTTATAATCCGTGGTGCCGCAGAGGTACGTCAGGGCGATGACGGCGAAGCCGCCCACGACCACCCGCACCCAGGGGTTGGGGATGCGCTTTGCCATCTGGTGCTCGGCGAAATGGATGGTGTTGCAGAACAGAATGGACACCAGGGCGCACAGGGCCGCCAGCACCGCCACCTTCAAAAGCATCACCACCCCCAGCTCCGGCATGGCCACCGTGAAGTGGGTTGGCTCCACGCCCATGACCAGGGACACGCCGTAGGCCGTGAGGGAGGCCGTCAAGCAGGGGATGAAAGCGGCGTGGTACATGACGCCGATGCTGATGACCACCATGGCGAATACCGTGGCCGTCAAGGGCGTACCGAACAGGGCGGCGAAAAAGGCCGCCATGCCCGCCATGGTGGCGGTGCGCAGGTCCCGGTCATCCAGATGGAACAGCCGTCCCGCCTGGTGGCCGATGGTACCGCCCATCTGCAGCGCGGCGCCCTCCCGTCCGGCGGAGCCGCCGCACAGGTGAGTCAACACCGTGCCCAGGAAGATGGCGGGCAGCAAAAAGATGGACAGGCCCTTGCCCAGGTGCACGGCGTCAATGATGTCGTTGGTGCCCTGTCCCTCGGTTTTTGTCAGCTTGTAAAAGGCCACGATCACCAGGCCCGCCAGCGGCAGGCACCATAAAAGCCAGGGATGCGCTCCCCGCAGGGTTGTGGCCTCGTGGATGCCGATGTGGAACGCGGAGCCGATCACGCCGCAGACCACACCGATGACCACCGCCACCGCCAGCCATTTGGCCAGGGCCTTGATATAAAGTGCCACACGGCCCAAAAAGGCCGTCATTCTCTCTGCGATGGGTTGTTCCATGATAAGTTACGCCTCCGCTGCCGCGGGAACGGGGACCGCCCTGCCGTCCAGGCGGGTCTCCAGCACCTCCGGCGTTTTCAGATACCGGCTGAAGGCCGCGAAGAACCGGGAGTACTCGATGCCCGTGGCGATCCGCTCATCCATCACCACGCCCAGGGGCATCAGCTTTTTGCGGCTGCCCTCCGGCGCCATGGGGTCCGGCACGGGCTTGCCCATGCACACGAACACGCTGGTGGTGCCGAATTCATAGCAGTGGTGGAAAATGTAATTGGTGTTGATGGAAGCCAGGTTCGTAATGAACAGGCTGGTGTGGAAGGGGCTCAGCTCGATGATCTTCCCGGGCAGCAGGTTGTGCTGGTCCAGATGGTAGGCAAGCCAGAACACGATGCGGGCAAAGCCGGGGATGGAAAAGGCCAGGTTCGCGAATTTATCCGTATTGTTGTTGTGGACCGCCACCAGGTTCCGGTCAATGTGCTCCTTGATCTTCTCGCTGATGGAAAACACCGTGTCCGCCGGGTCCAGGAAGATCTTCAGGGTCGTCTCATCCGGTGTACCGTCGGCCCGGGTCTTCAAAATAACAAAGCTGAAGCAGAAGTGGTTGCGCTGGTACACCTTCCGGTTCATGATGAAGTTGTTCACCTTCGGATTTTCCAGCGCCGCCTTATAATAGGCCGCCACCAGGACGCTCATATGGGTAACGCTGAGACCCTCCCGCCGCTTCCGCCGGATATAGTTGCGCATGATGTCTTCATCCACATAATCATTGGCCCAGTTCTGGGCGTCATATCGGTGGGGCATGATATAGGGAAGCGCCTGCACGATGGGGCTCAGCCCCTTGACACGTGTTCCGTCCGCTCTCATGGCTCTCTCCTCACTCTCTCCAAAGCTGGAGGGCAGTTTCCCTCCGCCAGGCTTGCATACACAATAAGTATATAAAAATTTCGTTAAAATTTCAATATTTTCCTGTGTCTTTTTTCACAAGCGGTCAATTTGTATAAGCATTCTCTGTATCTTCTCCCGCCAATAGTCTGAATTTTCGGTTGATTCTTCCGATTCACTGTCGTATACTGGACGGAAAGTGATACAACTGAAAAGGAGATGTCTGATGATGAAATACGGACGCACCTATAATTTCTCCGCCGGCCCCGCCATGATGCCGGAGGAGGTGCTGGAGGAGATCGCCGCCGAAATGCTCAATTACCACGGCAGCGGCATGTGTGTCATGGAGATGAGCCACCGCTCCAAGGTGTTCCAGCAGATCCGGGACGAGGCGGAGGCCGATCTCCGGACTCTCATGGGCATCCCGGACAATTACAGGGTCCTCTTCCTCCAGGGCGGCGGCACGCTGGAGTTCGCCATGGTGCCTATGAACTTGATGAAAAACGGCGTGGCCTGCTATGTGGAGACCGGCGCCTGGTCCAAAAAGGCCATTGCCGAGGCGAAGAAATACGGCGAGGTGAAGATCGTCGCCTCCTCCGCCGACAAGAACTTCTCCTACATCCCCGACTGCTCGGACCTGGACATTCCCGAAAACGCCGACTACGTCTACATCTGCGAAAACGAGACCATCAACGGCACCACCTACCACACTCTGCCGGACACCAAGGGCCACGTGCTGGTGGCGGACCAATCCTCCATGTTCCTCTCCCGCCCCTGCGACGTCAGCCGCTACGGCCTCATCTGGGCCGGCGTGCAGAAAAATGTGGGGCCCGCCGGCATGTCCATCGCCATCATCCGGGAGGACCTGCTGCGGGAGGACCTGCCCGATTTCGTGCCCACCTACCTGCGCTACAAGACCCACGCCGACGCCGACTCCCTGTACAACACCCCCAACTGCTGGGCCATCTACTGCTGCGGCAAGGTGTTCAAGTACCTGCTGAAAAACGGCGGACTCGCGGCCATGGCCGCCCGGAACGAGGAAAAGGCCGCCGTGCTGTATGACTTCCTGGACCAGAGCCGCTTCTTCACCGGCGCCGTCCGGAAGGAGGACCGCTCCCTCATGAACGTGCCCTTCGTCTCCCCCTCCAAGGAGCAGGACGCCGACGTGGTGGCCGCCAGCAAGGCCGCCGGCTTCGACAACTTGAAGGGTCACAAGTCTGTGGGCGGCCTCCGGGCCTCCATCTACAACGCCATGCCCAAGGAGGGTGTGGAGGCCCTGGTGGAGTTTTTGAAGGCCTACGAGGCGGAGCACCTGTAAATTTCAGATCACGCGAAAAAATGCCTTCGCCGCTCATTCCGGCGAAGGCATTTTAAACATTTTGCAACGCATTCGGTATGCTCCCTACGCTGGCATGATCCAGATCGGGTGTAATGGGTCACGGAAAACATCCGCCTCTCAGTCCGTTCCTTCTGGCTCCCCTGTTGTCAGTTTGTGAGTTTGCTCTGATTTTTGCGGTCTATCAAGGAAAAAGGGGCTTTTCTGCTGTGCCCGAAGCGGAGCCCTCACACATCACCTCTCTGCTGCCGGAACAGTCGGAGAATAGAACCGGAGCTTACGTTGGGACCGCCAAAATCTCATCGATGGAGAACATCGTCACCTTTCCGCCGATTCTGACGCGGTCTCCGGCGATGGCACAATATAATGTGCCGCCCCGCCGGGACGCTTGATAGGCCACGATACGGTCCTTGCCCAGGCGCTTTGTCCAGTAAGGCGTCACATGGCAGTGGCCCCGGCCGCAGACCGGATCTTCCTCCACATTGGCCTTGGCTTCCAGCTCACTCATGGTCGGGGTGTTATTCAGAACGCCGTCAATCATGTTGTAGTTCTGCTCGGTCGTCATTTCAGCGGTCTTGATGGGGCTTTCCTGCTGGGCGGGGATGGCAAAGGCGTCCGTTCCGTTGCCCATGATAAGATACTTACCGTCCTCGGATTGGTGGTGGAAGCCAAAGCTGGACGTGGATCGAGGCGTCCAGATAGTTGTAGAGATCGCACAGGTTTTCAAAAATGGCCGTCTTGGTGTCGGCCTGTGCAAGCTGATAGCTGATGTCGGCAAACTCGATACACTTGCTGAACGTGTTGGCCGTCACCTTGCAAATCCCGTCCGGGTACATGGCCTGATACGGGATGCTGGCCTGTGCGGAATGGGCTTTTCCGTCGCCCTTATACTTGCGGATGATGGCCTGTATTTCCCGCTTTTCGGCGCGGGTGAGCTTTACAGGCGGCTCGTTTCTTTGCTTTTCGGACAATCGCATTTACCTCCTTTTCCATTTGATGCTGCCGCATGAGGGCAGTATAGGCGTTATCGGTTTGGTAGGGCCTTTCCTTGGGCTGGATAAAGCAGCACTGGACGATCTGCCATACCACCACTTCAAGGGGCTGGCCGTGGCGCTCGTACAGGGCCAGCAGGAAGCCCGGCAGCATGGCGAACACCATAATCAGGGCCGCCGCGCTGCCAGTCACCCGGCCCCGGAGCAAAAAATAAAGCGGGACGCCTACGAGAAGCGCACCGCCGAAGCAGATCAGTTGTCGTTTGGTAAGGCCAAACACAATCTTGGATTTTACGCGGGTTAAGTCCTTTGGGACGGTCACATAAGCCATTCAAATCACCTCGTTTCTGATACATTATCTTGCGGGGTCAGGGAAAGATCACTGTCCACCTCGTTTCCCCAAACGTCCCAGCCGGGCGCTTTCTGTCTGGCAAACAGCTCCACGCGGGGCAGATCGCCCGCCAGCTCAATGATTTTGTCGCGGGTTACGTCCGGCTTTTTGCTGTGTTCCTCCACAGGGGAAATAATAAACTGATGGACACCGGCGCTGTGGCGCTTGGGTTTGCCTCGTTTGGCAAGCAGGCAGATTTCCGCATTGCCTCTCGTCCAGTACCCCAGCCCATAAAACCATGTGGGGCTTTTCTTGTTGAGCTTCAACCAGACAAAGGCCACCGTCTTGAACGTAAAGCCCCATGCCCGGATCAGGCGCAGGGCTTCCGGGAGCTGCGGGAATGTGGCCCACAAGAACAGCAGACAGTCCTTTTCCGCCAGCGTTTCCACCGGCAGGGCGCACAGCTCGTCAATGCTCATGGTGGGATAGTGATGTTCCGCCGCACCTGTTTTCTTGCACTCATACCGCCACGGCGGATCGGCGTAAATGATGTGGTATCGTTTCTTTTGTACTTCCTCGATGGTTGGTAGTCCTCCTGTCTGTTAATGTGCAGTAAAGACGGCTTTCGATAGGAATAGGATCGGTAATTGATACATCAGTAATTGATTTTTCTTTACTTGATATATCTTTATTTAATTGCGTTGGTTTTCCCAACGTAGGCTTTTCCTGCGTTGGATTATCCAACATTGGATTTTCCAACGTAGGTGAATCCGGCACAGGCTGGGGCTGTTCATAGATCACATAGTCCGCGCCGCGCAAGCGCCCTTGGCTGTCGCGCTCACGAGATCGGACGATGTACCCGGCCTGTTCCAACTCCCGGATCGCGGCCCGGATCGCGTCGATCTGCTCCCGGTTGATAAGGGATAAGCCTTTGAGCGTATAGTCCCAATCTTCCGGCAGGGAGAGCATTTGCGATAACAGGCCCTTGGCTTTCAGGGATAAGTCCTTGTTCCGCAGATGGTGATTGGACATCACCGTGTAGCCCTTGTTACGCTCTACACGAAATACTGCCATATTCTCAACAACTCCTTTCACTCGAAATGTCACCGCGTCGTAGGCGGTCAGCTTGCCCGGCTGGTAGGGACATTCCGCATAGACGCAGAATTGATATTTCCAGTGCGGGCGATAAAAGCGGCAGGTGCCGCAGTCCTCCGGCGTGACCGCCTCGCCGCTGTCGTAGTGGTCGAAACCGGGCTTGCCCTGCATGAGCTGTTCAAAGGCCCGGTCGCTGCCGGAAGTGAAGTACATAGGCCGTCGCCTCCTTTCTGCGTTTGGGCAAAAAGAAAAGCCGCAGACTTTTTCAAAATCTGCGGCTTCCGCCCATGAGAAAGGGACACCGTTTGCACGATGTCCCTTTCAGTCAATTATTTAGTTTTTTGTGTTCCCACACTCCATATCAATAACTACCGAAACCGTGATATAGTCCTCAATACGCTTATTACGGAATTTATCACCCTCGGCGTCAAACACCACATGGCGGGAAAAGTGCCTAAATCTAAGGATTTCTACAAGGTTTCTCTTTGTAGCAACACTATTGTCTCCACATGGCGAGTGCCGGGGAACATGTCCACGGCGCAGGCACGGACGGCCTTGTAGCCCAGTTCCACGAAGAGCTTCACGTCTCGGCCCAGGGTGGCGGGGTCGCAGGAGACGTACACCACCCGCTTCGGCCCCATGCCCGCTACGGAGGCGATGACCTCCGGCGCCAGGCCCTTCCGGGGCGGGTCCACGGTGATGACGTCCGGCCGCAGGCCCTCCCGCTCCAGCTTCACCGCGATGTCCGCCGCGTCGCCGCAGAAAAATTCCGCGTTTTCGATGCCGTTGCGCTCCGCGTTCTCCCTGGCGTCCGCGATGGCGGGGGCCACGATCTCCGCGCCGATGACCTTTTTCGCCTTCGCCGCCATGCAGAGGGTGATGGTGCCGGTGCCGCAGTACAGGTCCAGCACCGTTTCCTCCCCTGTCAATCCGGCAAACTCCAGGGCCTTGCCGTACAGTACCTCCGCCTGGTCCCGGTTCACCTGGTAGAAGGAGGGAACGGACAGCTTGAACCGCAGGCCGCAGAGGGTGTCCATCAAAAAATCCTGCCCCCAGAGGGTCCGGTACTTATCCCCCAGAATGACATTGCCCCGGCGGGTATTGCTGTTGAGCACCACGCCCACGGTTTTGGGCGCCGCCGCCCGGACGAAGGCCGCCAACTCCGGCTCCCGGGGCAGCTGCTTACCGTTGACCACCACACAGCAAAGGCTCTCGCCCTTCTGGTTCACCCGGACGTAGATATGCCGCACCAGGCCCTTGCCGGTGCGCTCGTCGTAGGCGGAAATTTTATACCGCCGCATCCAGTCCCCCACGGCCTTGGCCGTTTTGTCGGAGACCTCCGACTGGATGAGGCAGCGGTCCACGCCCACCACCTGGTGGGTGCGGGCCTTGTAAAAGCCGATGGTGCCGCCGGGGCCCACGGGGTACTGGCTCTTGTTGCGGTAGTGGGTGGGGTCCTTGGCGCCCAGGATCTCCTCCACCTGGAGGTCTGTGCCCCCCAGGCGGGTCAAGGCGTCCTGGACCCGCTGGCGCTTGGCCCGCAGCTCCTCGGTGTAGCTCATGTGCTGGAAGTCGCAGCCGCCGCACAGGCCGAAATGGGGGCACTCGGGCTTGGCCCGCTCCGGGGAAGGCTTGCGGAGCTTCACCATCTCGCCGGCGGCGCAGGTCTTCATCACCTTTGTGATTCGCAGGTCGATCTCCTCGCCCCGCACCGTCCCGGGGACGAACACCACGGCGCCGTCCAGGCGCACGATGCCAAGGCCCTCGCTGGAGTAGCCCTCCACGGTGCCGGTGTATACGTTGTTTTCCTTTAACTGTTCCATATGGTTCCTCGGTTTTCACGCAGCCATCAGCATGGCTGGGGGATCGCACCCCCCATTTTCTTTTTCTTGAAAAAGAAAACGGGCCGTGCACGGTCCAAAAGAAAAACGCCTTGGTCCCAAAATGCTGGACAGCATTTTGGGGGATGCGGCGGCTGTCAGCCACGACCGGATAAAACCCGCCAGGCCTCATCCGAGTGCGCTGAAACGCTCCTATCAAATTACGCTTATGCCGCAAGTTGTGACGTAACATCTCATTCCAGGGTGCTTATTGAAGCGACTTACCTCTGGCCCCGCTGCTGCTCCGTGGGGGGAGTTTCCAAAGAGGGGGCCGCAGCCCCCTCTTTGTGTCGTTTGAAGGGGTGGTTTGGAGGGGGAAAATCAGCGAAGCGCCGCCTGCGGCGGATGAAGCGAGCTGATTTTCGAGGCAGCGGCACGATTGGCGGCCCCAATAGGGGCCGGGAATCGTATCGCCGCAACGGTGGGCCAAGACCGAAATCCCCCTCCTGGCGTGTCTTTTGGACCGTGCACGGCCCGCCAAGGTGAGCCGCGCAGCGGCGAGAAGGCCCTCTGGAGGGTTTTCTCCACGGGGAGAAAATGGGGGGTGCATTGCCCATCTCCATCGAGGTGTCACTTCCGCACATCGCTGCGGCCAACGAGATAATCCAATGACACCTGAAAGCAATCTGCCAGCATCAGTAATCCTTGAAAGTCTGGATACCGCTTTCCTTCTTCATAATACCGATAAGCCCGGTCAGAAATTCCCAACTTTTCCGCTAAGTCTTTCTGTGAAATCTTATATTCTGTTCGTAATTCTTTCAAGCGAACCGCAAAAATTTCCATTCTTTTCTCCTTGACAGGAACTTTGTGTTCCTTTATAATAAGAACATAAAGTTCCTTTTGGAGGTGTCTCTCATGACCCCATTGATGAATCTCCTCTACGACCACGCCATGGACACCGGCTTCACCGCCCAGCTGACCACGCCGCAATACCGCAGCGTCAACAACCTCCTGGACCGCCTGTCAGGCGACCTCCGCGAAGCCCTCTCCCGGGATGCCCGGGACACCTTCGAAAAATACTACGACGCCCTCCAGGAGCAGCGGCAGATGGAGCTGGAGGCCATGTTCCTCGCGGCCTTCACCCTCCGCCGGGAGCTGGGATAAGCTCACGCCTCCCACTTCTCCAGCAGCTGGCGCAGCTGGTCGGCAAACCGGGCCAGGGACTTGTTGTCCCGCCCCTTGCTGCGCTTGATGGATGCCATGAGCATCTCGCCCACGGCCACCAGCCGCTCGTAGGCCGCGCTGGACTTGACGCCGCCGGCGCTCTTCACCTTCCGCTCCGGCAGGTAGCCCTTCTGCACCACGGTATCGGCGATAAGGTCATAGACCTCCGTGTACTGGGGAGCGTGGGCCGTGAAGCCCATGCCGGCGACGGTCTGGGCGAAGAAGGGCGCCACCTCCCGGTCGCCGTGGACCACGAATACGTGCTGGGGCTTCGGCTCCTTGAAGTCCGCGATCCAGCTGATGAGATGGTCCCGGTCGGCGTGGGAGGAAAGGCCCTGGAAGTTGACGATCTCGGCGTTGACGGCGATCTCCTCGCCGAACATCTTCACGCTCTTGGCCCCCTCCAGCAGTGTGCGGCCCAAGGTGCCCTCCCCCTGGTAGCCAACGAACGCCACGGTGCACTCCTTCCGCCAGAGGTTGTGCTTCAGGTGGTGGCGGATGCGGCCGGCGTCGCACATGCCGGAGGCGGAGATGATGACCTTGGGCGTCGGGTCCATGTTCAGCGCCTTGGACTCCTCGCTGGTCTCCGTCATCCGCAGGTTGGTGAAATTGAACATGTGGGTGCCGTCCTGCACCAGCTCCAGGGCGTCCTCGTCCAGGTAGCCGTGGAGGTTGCCGGTGAAGATGGTGGTGGCCTTTTTCGCCAGAGGTGAGTCGATATACACCGGGAAGTCCGGGTTGGACTTCACCAGTCCCGCGTCCTTGATCTCCCGGATGAAATACAGCAGCTCCTGGGTGCGGCCCACGGCAAAAGAGGGGATGACCACGTTGCCGCCCCGGGCGATGGTCTTGTCGATGATGGCGGCCAGGTCGTCGGTGTAGCTCCACACCTCCGTGTGGTTGCGGTCGCCGTAGGTGGACTCCATGACCACGTAATCCGCCCCATGGATGTGGACCGGGTCCCGGATGATGGGCTGGTTGATGTTGCCCAGGTCACCGGAGAACACCAGCCGCTTTGAAACGCCGTCCTCCTCCGCGTCCACGATGATGCTGGCGGAGCCCAGCAGGTGGCCGGCGTCCACGAACTCCACCGTTACCCCCTGGCACAGCTCCACCTTTTCCCCGTATTCGCAGGTGGTCAAAAATTCCCGGACGCGGGAGGCGTCCTCAATGGTGTACAGGGGCTCCACCCGGGGGGCGCCGGAGCGCTCCGCCTTGCGGTTTTTCCACTCGGCGTCCTGCTCCTGGATGTGGGCGGAGTCCAGCAGCATGATGTCCAGCAGGTCCGCTGTCAGACGAGTGGTGAGGATGCGGCCCCGGAAGCCCTGCTTGATGAGCATGGGGATGCGGCCGGAGTGGTCGATGTGGGCATGGGTCACCAGCACACAGTCGATGGCGTTGGCCGCGAAGGGGAACTCTGCGTTGGACACCTCGTCCCGTCCCTGCTGCAGGCCGCAGTCCACCAGGATGCGCTTTCCATTCACTTCCAGGCAGTGACAGCTGCCGGTCACGCACTGATCGGCGCCGAAAAAGCTGAGCTTCATAGGGAGACCTCCTTGTTGATTTCATTCGCCGGGGCTTTTTATTGATTTTATTGTACCATGCCCCAGTGAAAAGCACAATCGACGTTTTCGGGAAAATGTCCGGTTTTGCCGCCCCGCCGGCAGGCGGAAAGGCATCCGCCGCCCAGGGTCCTTCGTTTTGGACGAAGACAGGCGGGAAATCGTTTTTCATTTGTGAATTTTTTGAGAAATTCCCGTTTTTCTTTGCAATCCGCGGCTTTTTGTGGTATGCTACTCTTGCTTTTTTATGAGCAGCGTAAATTCTTCCCTTTCTCAGGAAAGAGCTGAAAACGGAAAGGACGTTTCATACATTATGGGTCTGATGAAAAAACTGTTTGGCGATTACAGCTCCCGGGAGCTGAAGAGCATCTATCCCATCGTGGACAAGATCGAGGCCATGGCCGACGAGTACAAGGCCATGACCGACGCCCAGCTGCAGGCAAAAACCGCCGAGTTCAAGGAGCGTCTCCAAAACGGCGAGACGCTGGACGACATCCTGCCGGAGGCCTTCGCCACCGTGCGGGAGGCCGCTGACCGTGTGCTGGGCATGCGCCCCTACCGGGTGCAGCTGGTGGGCGGCATCGTGCTGCACCAGGGCCGCATCGCCGAGATGAAGACCGGCGAGGGCAAGACCCTGGTGGCCACCCTCCCCGCCTACCTCAACGCCTTGACGGGCCGGGGCGTCCACATCGTCACCGTCAACGACTACCTGGCAAAGCGCGACAGTGAGTGGATGGGCAAGGTCCACCGCTTCCTGGGGCTGAAGGTGGGCCTCATCGTCCACGGCCTCACCAGTAAGGAGCGCCAGGATGCCTACGCCGCCGACATCACCTACGGCACCAACAACGAGATGGGCTTCGACTACCTGCGGGACAACATGTGCATCTACTCCTCCGAGCTGGTGCAGCGGGGCCACGCCTTCGCCATCGTGGACGAGGTGGACTCCATCCTCATCGACGAGGCCCGCACCCCCCTTATCATCTCCGGTCAGGGCGACAAATCCACCCAGCTGTATGATATGGCGGAGATGCTGGTCTCCCGCCTGAAAAAGCAGGTGGTGGTCCAGGTGGACAACAAGGAGGAAGAGGACGCCGACATCGACGCCGATTACGTGGTGGACGAAAAGGCCAAGACGGCCACCCTCACCGCCCGGGGCATCGCCAAGGCGGAGGAGTTCTTCCATGTGGAGAACCTGTCCGACCCCTCCAACTCCACTCTCAGCCACCACATCAACCAGGCTCTGAAGGCCCACGGCACCATGAAGCGGGACGTGGACTATGTGGTCAAGGACGGTGAGGTCATCATCGTGGACGAGTTCACCGGCCGTCTCATGTTCGGCCGCCGGTACTCCAACGGCCTGCACCAGGCCATTGAGGCCAAGGAGCATGTCAACGTCAACAGCGAGAACAAGACCCTGGCCACCATCACCTTCCAGAACTACTTCCGCCTGTACGACAAGCTCTCCGGTATGACCGGCACCGCCATGACGGAGCAGGAGGAGTTCGGCACCATCTACAACCTGGACATCGTGGAGATCCCCACCAACCGTCCCAACCAGCGCAACGACCACCACGACGTGGTCTACAAGACCGAGGCGGGCAAGTTTCGGGCCGTCATCGCCCAGATCAAGGAGTGCCATGCCAAGGGCCAGCCCGTGCTGGTGGGCACCGTGTCCATTGAGAAGAACGAGCTTTTGAGCCATCTGCTGGCCCGGGAGGGCATTGCCCACAACCTCCTCAACGCCAAGAACCACGAAAAGGAAGCCGAGATCGTGGCCCAGGCCGGCAAGCTGGGCGCCGTCACCGTGGCCACCAACATGGCCGGCCGCGGCACCGACATCATGCTGGGCGGCAACGCCGAGTATCTGGCCCGGGCCGACCTGGTGAAGGCTGGCTACTCCGAGGAGGTCATCGTGGACGCCACCGGCTACGCCGACACCGACAACGCCGACATTCTGGCCGCCCGCGCCCTGTTCGCCCAGAAGCTGGCCCAGCACAAGGCGGAGATCGCCGATGAGGCCGAAAAGGTCCGCGCCGCCGGCGGCCTGTTCATCATCGGCACCGAGCGCCACGAGTCCCGCCGCATCGACAATCAGCTCCGCGGCCGTGCCGGCCGTCAGGGCGACCCCGGCGAGACCCGGTTCTACATCTCCCTGGAAGACGACCTCATGCGCCTGTTCGGCGGTGAGCGCATCACCAACATGATGGAGAAGTTCGACCTGGACGAGGACACCCCCATCGAGAACAAGATGCTCACCAAGGCCATTGAAAACGCCCAGACCACCGTGGAGTCCCGGAACTTCCAGTCCCGCAAGTCCGTGCTGGAATACGACGACGTCATGAACAAGCAGCGTGAGATCATCTATGCCCAGCGCCGCCAGGTGCTGGACGGCAAGGACCTCAAGGAGACCGTGCTGAACATGATGCACACCTCCATCGCCGACCATGTGGCTCTGGCCTTCGGCGAGCAGACCGCCCTGGACGCCGCCGGCTACCGGGAGATGCTGCGGGGCCTGGAGGGCACCTACTTCCTGCCCGGCGCCGTACGGATTCCCGAAGCTGACATCCCCTCCAAGACCCAGGAGGACTTTACCGAGGCCTTCATCCAGGCCGCCGAGGACACTTACGCGGCCAAGGAGGCCGAGATCACGCCGCCCATCATGCGGGAGCTGGAGCGGGTCATCATGCTGCGTGTGGTGGATGAGTACTGGATGGACCACATCGACGCCATGGACGACTTGAAGCAGGGCATCCGCCTGCGGGCCTACGCCAACACCGACCCCGTCATTGCCTACAAGCAGGAATCCCTGTCCATGTTTGAGGAGATGGTCTCCGCCATTCAGAGCGAGACCGTCCGCCGGCTGTACTCCGTCCGTCTGAAGAAGGACGAGGAGGTCAAGCGGGAGCGGGTGGCCAAGGGCATGGTGGAAAACGTGGGCGGCGACGGCACCGCTCCCAAGAAGCAGCCCAAAAAGTCCGTAAAGATCGGCCGCAACGACCCTTGCCCCTGCGGCAGCGGCTTGAAATGGAAAAAGTGCACCTGTAAAGAGTATCACGATAACTAAAGAGGAGATTTCATCCCCCCCTTTAGATTCCCCCTCACCAGTGACGTCGGTCACTGGTGAACGCCGCCCAAGGCGGCTTGGTCAACGTATTTTCGGCAGGCACATGTCCTGCCGAAAATATTTGAATTCTTTCTTTTGCCTTCGGCAAAAGAAGCAGGGGAAATTCCCCGGCCCCTTGTGAAATCACGTCTCCTGTTCTCCAACTGCCGGAGGGCAGGGGACGTTTTCCGATTTGAAAGGAGCATCTTATGAAAGGTGACGATGGTATCCTGGCGCTTTTACAGGACATCAAGGAAATGCTGTTTGGAATCGCCCTGCTGATGTCCGGCATCGCCCTTTGTTTGATCGGCGCCGCGGTAAACGGCGGTGTGGGCGTCCTGCTGTCCATTGTCGGCCTCGTTGTGGTCGTGGCCGGTCTGGGCTATGTCCACCACGGCTACACCCAGCATGAGGTCGTGGAAAAGCGCGACTGAGTTGGAGGTCTTTATGTCTTTTGTTACGCATCGGGAAAACAGCCTTACCTGGCTGACTTCCCCACAGCTATCAGGTGTCCGTCACGGGTTTTCCACCCGCGGCGGCGGCGTCAGCCCGGCGCCGTTTGACTCGTTGAACCTGCGGACCGGCTGCGGCGACAGCCCGGAAAACCTGCGGGAAAATTTCCGCCGCTTCTGCGGCGCCATCGGCGCGGATGTGGGACGGGTGGTCCTGGCAAAGCAGGTCCATGAGACCACCGTCCGCCGCTGCACGGCCGCTGACGCCGGCAAGGGGTTGTGGTCGGAGCGGGATTATACCGCCGACGCCCTCATCACCGATGAAAAGGACCTGCCCCTGGCGGTTTTTTCCGCCGACTGCGGCATCATTCTGCTCTACGACCCGGTCCATCCGGCCATCGGCGCCATCCACGCCGGCTGGCGGGGCTGTGCCGGCGGCATTGTGGAAAAAACCGTCCGGGAGCTGGAGCGGGCCTACGGCTCCCGCCCCGCAGACCTGCGGGCCGCCGTGGGTCCCTGCATCGGCCGGTGCTGCTTTGAAACGGACGGCGACGTTCCCGCCGCCATGACCGCTGCTTTGGGCGGCGATGCCGCGCCGTATCTGGAGCGGCGGGGCGCCAAATGGCACGTGGACCTGGCGGGGCTCAACCGCCAGTGGCTGCTGCGGGCCGGAGTGCCTGCGAAACACATCGACATGTGCGGTCTTTGCACCGCCTGCCGTCCGGACCTGTTCTGGTCCCACCGGAAGATGGGAGAGGCCCGGGGCGTCCAGTGCGCCATGCTCTCCCTCACCGAATGCTCCCATTGAGAGGTATCCCCATGAAGCACCGTTTTTTGAAAGCCATATGCGCCCTGTGCCTGGTGCCCGCCTTTCTGACCGGCTGTTGGCACGAGGACACGGAGGAGCCGGACAGCGGCCAGCTGCTCATCTCCCAGGAGATGGCGGAGCCCGTGCAGGAGGAGGTCATTCTCCCCGCCGCCTTCACCCTGCCCTACCTCTCCGGCCAGTCCCTGGACCCTGTCACCTGTGCCGACGGCATGCAGCAGGTGGTGGGCGCCCTGCTGTACGAGGGACTGTTCCAGCTGGACACACAGCTGGAGCCCCAGCCTCTCCTCTGCTCCGGCTACACCTATGCCCCCGAAACGTACACGTACGTATTCTCCCTCCGGTCCGGCGTCACCTTTACCGACGGTTCTCCCCTAACGGCGGGCGACGTGGTCCAGACCCTGCGGCGGGCCATGTCCTCTGTTCGGTACGGCACCAGGCTGAAAAACGTAGCCTCCATCACCGCCGGCGACGGCACGGTCACCGTTGTTCTCACCGGGCCCAACACCGGCTTTGCCGCCCTTCTGGATATCCCCATCGTCAAAGCCGGCACGGAATCCGAGCCCTTCCCCACCGGCACCGGACCGTACGCCTATTCCGGCGAGGGCTCCCCCCACCTTACCGCCAACCGCAGTTGGTGGCAGTCCAGCAGCCAGCCCCTGGAGACCATCTGCCTCTCCGCCGCCGGGGACCGGGACACCATGCTCTATCAGTTTACCTCCCATGACATCCAGCTCATCACCGCCGACTTGACAGGCACCGTCCCCATCAGCGTCACCGGCAGCATCAGCTTCCAAGACGCAGACACCACCATTTTGCAGTACGTGGGCATCAACACCCAAAAGGCCCCCTTTAACAGCGGGGCCCTGCGGTCCGCCCTGAGCCTCGGCATCAACCGCACCGCCGTGGTGGGCGCCTACCTGTCCGGCCACGGTGCCGCCGCCCAGTTCCCCGTTTCCCCTGTCTCCCCCCTGTATCCGTCGGAGCTGGAGGAGACTTACTCCTACGACGCTTTCGCCGGTGCCATGGCCGAGGCCGGCTTTGCCTCCGGCAGCACCCGCACCGCCACGCTGCTGGTGAACAGCGAAAACAGCTTCAAGGTTTCCGCCGCGGAGCAGATCGCCCAGGCCCTGTCCGCCTTCGACCTAAAGGTGGAGGTCCAGGCCCTGCCCTGGGAGGAGTACTCCGCGGCCCTGGCCGCCGGGTCCTTTGACCTGTACTACGCCGAGGTGAAGCTCACCGCCGACTGGGATTTGACGCCCCTGCTCGCTACCGGCGGCACGCTGAACTACGGCGGCTGGTCCAACGCCCAGACGGACCACCTGCTGGCGGCCTACGCCGGCGCCTCGGATCGCTCTGCCGCTCTGAAGGCCCTGTGCGCCCACCTGCGCCAGCAATCGCCCATTCTGCCGGTGTGCTTCAAGTCCACCTCCGTGCTGGTGCAGACAGACGTGGTGGAGGGACTGAATCCCACCATGACAAATCCCTTTTACGACTTCACCTCCTGTACCGTTCACCTGCGGGAGGAATAAAAAAGAAGGACGCTGAGCGTCCTTCTTTTTTATTCAGCGGTGGTTGTTCCGGTTGCTCTTGCCCGTGATCTCCTCCACGGCGATGCACCAGACAGCCGTGCGGCTTAAGCTGGTGGCCATGGCGCCGTCAAAGAGGTCCATGTGGTCCGGGGCGTACCGCTGACACAGCAGCCGCAGGGCCTCCCGCTTCTCCCCGTCATCCGTCAGCTCCCGGGCGGTGCCGAAGGCCACGGCGGAGGCGTACAGTGTGGTGTACCTCTCCGGCAGTACCTGGTTTTCCCCCACGCAGGTAAGGCACACCCGGGGGTGCAGCCGCAGGCTCTCCGCTTTCCGGCCCGCCATGGCGCTGTGGAAGTAGATATTTTTTCCCTCCCGGACCACATTCACCGGCAGGCAGTAGGGTTCTCCGTTCTCCGCTGTCATAGCCACCACGGCGTATTCGCAGCGGTCCACCACTTCCCAGGCAAATTCCTCCGGCATCTGCCGGTCCTTTCTTCGCATCTCCATCTGGTTTCTCTCCTTTTCCGCCAGCAGGGCCAGCTTCTGCCCCCTGGTCAGTTTTTTGATAGCCGCCTCCCGCCGCAGTGCGGCGGAACGGTCCGGCAGCTCCTCCCGGTACACCAGCGCCACCGGCAGGCGGCTGCGGGTATACTTGGCGCCTTTCCCGCTTTGGTGGACCTTCAGCCGGCGGGCCACGTCGTCCGTGCTCCCGGTATACAACGACCCGTCACCGCAGCGGAGCATGTACACGTAATACGCCATCCCTCCGCCTCCGTCACAGCCACAGGCCCACGGCCCGCACCGGAGCACCGTCTGCGTTTTCATAGTGCAAAGGCAGGGCGCAGAAGGTGAAGGTCTCTGTGCCGGCGGCGGCAAGGTTGGTGAGATTTTCGATGATGACCATTCCGCTGTCCAGCAGCCGCCGGTGAATGGGCAGTGCCTCGTCCCGGATGGGGTCCACGCCCAGAGTGTCCACCCCCACGCCCCGTTTGCCGGAGGCAATGAGGTAGTCCACCACGTCCTCTCCCAGCACCGGATAGTCCCCAAAATAGGCCTCTCGGCCCCAAAAACGGTCCCAGCCGGTGGAAAACAGCAAAAATTCCGCTTTGTCCGCCGCGTCCCGGACAGGCACCAGCCAGTCCATGTGCAGCACGCTTCCCTCTCCGGCGCCGGCGCAGGAAACCACCAGCGCCATCCCCAGGAAGCACTCCGGCGGCAGGGCGTCCAGCGTTGCCCCCGCCGGGAACAGGTGGGCCGGCGCGTCCATATGGGTGCCGGTGTGGGAATCGATGGTCAGCTGCGTCGCCCGGAAGCCGTCCCGGGCATACGTACCGGCCGGCTCCAGCCGCGGCTGGGGCGTACCGGGATAGACGGGCATCTCCCGCCGGATCACATGGGTAAAATCCACCACCCGCATGGGTCCACATCCCTTCTCTCCCTCTTATTTAAACGCTGTTTCCGCTCCGCCGTCAACGGCTTTTTTCCCCCGGCGGAAAACTTTTCCTTGACGAGCGGGGAAAAATGCGCTTTGATGGATTGTGACCATTCATTTCATATGGCAAGGAGGGCCTTTTTTTGAACGCAAAAACCAAAGCCTGCCTGTGCATTCTCCTGGCGGGAACACTATGGGGCGTGATCGGCATATTTTTCAATCTCCTCAGCGGCCTGGGCTTCACCCAGATGCAGGTGGTGGCCATCCGGGCGGTGACCGCGGCCCTGGTGCTGGGCGTGTACATTCTGGTGCGGGACCCGGCGCTGCTGCGGGTGCGGCTGCGGGACTGCTGGTGCTTTGTGGGTACGGGGATCATCAGCCTGGTGTTTTTCAACTGGTGCTACTTCACTGCCATGGAGACCACCTCTCTGGCGGTGGCGGCGGTGCTGCTGTACACCGCCCCGGTTTTCGTGATGCTGTTTTCCGCCGTGCTGTTCCGGGAGCCTATCGGCCGGCGGAAGGTACTGGCTCTGGTGATGACCTTTGCCGGCTGCCTGCTGGTGGCGGGCATGCCGGGCGGCGGCAGCGTATCTCCCAAGGGTTTTCTCACCGGACTGGGCGCCGGTGTGGGCTACGCCCTGTACAGTATTTTCAGCCGCTTTGCCCTGGAAAAGGGCTACTCCTCCGCTACCATCTCCCTGTACACCTTTTTGTTTGCCGGCGCGGCAGCCCTGCCCCTGTCCCGCCTGTGGGAGGCAGGCGCGCTGCTGGTCCGGCCGGAGGCGGCGGCAGGCGCCCTGGGCATCGGCGTTTTGTGCTGCGTGTTCCCCTACCTGCTCTACACCCGGGGCCTTGCCGGAGTGGAGACGGGACAGGCCGCCATTATGGCCACGGTGGAGCCCGCCGTGGCGGCGCTGGTGAGCTTCGCCCTGTACGGCGAGTCTTTGCTGGGGGCCAAGGGCGCCGGTATTTTGCTGATCTTTGCCGCCGTGGCGGTGCTGAACCGGAAGTAAACCAAAATGTCCCCGCACCTTTCGGTGCGGGGACATTTTGTTCAACATGGGGTGATCCGGTCAGAAACCCGGCAGAATCACTTCACGGAAATGTACAGCGCGGTGTACTCGTCGTCGCTGTTCAGAACGCCATAGATGTCGGCATTCAAGCCGCCCTTCTCATAGTCGCTGGCCAGCTTCTTGGCGGTGACAGTGGAGACGTCGTCCCCATCCTCGATGACGAAGATGGTGTAGTCGTCGGCCAGGTAATACTTGTAGGTATCCTTACCGTCGTCAACCGTCACAACGCCGGCCTTCTGGGAAACGCTGGCATTCTTGATGCCCAGGACGCTGTCGTAATCATCGCTGCCGATGGGATCGGTGACGGCCTCAGCCGCGGTGACGAAGCCGGTCTCGGAATCATACTCAACGTCGGTGAACAGGATCTGCTCGGTCTTCGCGGGAGCGAACTTGCCAGTCAGCTCGAACTTGACCTTGGTCTCCTCGCCGTTCAGGATGGCCTTGTAGCGATAGTACTTGTTATCGCCGGAATCCGTGCCTTCCTTGTCCAGCTCCATGACGAAGATGATGTCGGAGCTGTTGGAGCCGCCCTTGGAGGTGCCTTCGTCGCCCAGGGCGATGAACACGTACTCAGCGTACTTGCCGTCATAGATGGCCTGGACCTTGGCGTCATCGCCCTTAGCGGTCAGCTCGGGAGCGTTCTTGATGCCGGTGTAGACCTTGACGTCGTCATCGTCGTCGACCACCACGAACACGGTGTCCTTGGTGCCGCGCAGCTCAACGCCAGCGATCATGACGGTGTTGTCGCCGTCAACCACCGTGGTCTCCTCGTCCTTGTTAAAGTCAGCGCCCTTCTGATCCTTCTCGATGTCCAGATCATACTTGCCGTTCTTCTCGGTGAACTTGAACCACTGGCCGGCAGCGTGGCCGTTGACCTTCTCATCCTTGAAGTCCTTGCCCTTGACGTCCTCACCGTCGATCTCATCGATGGTGATCTCGTCCTCGGTGCCGTCCAGGAAGTAGGCGTAGGCAACGATCTTGGAGTTGACGCTCAGGTTGCTGCTGGTATCGAACTCAGCGATGTAGACATAATCGTCGTTGCCGTCATCGCCGTCCACATAGATGATGTAGCCATAGGCGTCCAGATAAGCCTCATAGTCATCATCGATGGAGTAGGTCATCTTCTCGGAATCGGAGAAGGTGGCGGAGTACTCATACTCGGTGCCGCCCAGGGTCACGGTGTCGTCCTTGACATACTCGGTAACAGTGCCGGTGACCTTCTCAGCCTTGGCAATGGACTTGATCTCGCCGTTGGCCACGGTGACCAGGACATAGTCCTCGTCCTCGAAGGTATCCAGGTTGTCGAAATCGTCAGCGGACAGAACCTCCTCGCCGTCCTCCAGCTCGGGAGCGTCGGGAGCATAGCCGGCGTCGTTGGCGTCGACCTCGGTGAGGGTCAGCTCTTCGTCGTCCTCATCATAGTCGCCGTCCACCTGCATCAGGAAGGTGCGGACCAGGGTGATGGTGGCCTCTTCCTCGTCCTCGTCATAAAAGACCTCGGTCAGAGTGCCGTTGCCGCCGATCTTCTCATCAGCGGGATCGCCGGTGCGCTTGACGAACTCATAGTAGGCGTTCTGACCCTCGCCCAGCTTCTTGTTCAGGTCCTTCAGAGTGACGGGCTCGCCGTCGCGATAAGCGCTCCAGGTGTAGTCCTTGGGGTCGATGTCTGTGTCGGCCTTGATGGTCTTGCCCTTGACCTTGGCGGTGTAGGAGGCGTCAGCCTTGTCAGCGTAGGTGCCGACTTCCTTGTTCTTGATCTTCCACTTGTCAGCGGGACGGCCGAAGTCATCGGTGGTTCTGGTGACTTTCAGGTCCTCGAAGTACTTCTCGGCGAACTGCAGGAAGGGCTTCTTCATCGTTAAAGTGGTAATAAAAGGACTGCCGCCGGATACCACACCGGTCCGCCAGCTCCCGCACGCGGATCTGCTCCAGCGGCTTTTCCCGCAGCAGCTCCTGCATTGCAGCTTCCAGCGCTATCTTGGTACGTGTCTCCTGTAACTCAGTTTGCATAGCATCCGCTCCTAAGATTGATCCGTATTTTTCATCATTACGTCCCAGTATAGCATATTTCTCCCTCAACACGAGGCGGACACAGCTCTTTGAAACAGGCAAAAGGCGCTCCCCCGCCGTTTGCCCAGCAAGCGTCAATTTAATATTCAAAATTATAATACGAAAAATTGAACCTACCTTGAAATTTCGCCAATTGCATCCAAGAAAAAATTAAGGTATACTGATTTCACATGCAATGGAGGAGTGCCGCTATGAAGATCCTGGTCCTTTCCGATTCCCACGGGAATGTTTCCAATATGGCCGCCGCTGTGGAGCAGACTGCCCCCCGGATGATCTTTCACCTGGGAGACTGCTGGCGGGACGCGGAAAAGCTCCACGACCTGTTCCCGGACATTCCGCTGGAGCAGGTGCCCGGCAACTGCGACTACCGCCCCTCGGAGCCGGCGGAAAAGCTGCTTTTCGTGGAGGACAAGCGCATCCTTTTGTGCCACGGCCACACCTACGGCGTCAAGCAGTCTCTGCTGACTGCCGGCTACGCGGCGGAGGAGCAGAACCTGGACCTGTTCCTCTTCGGCCACACCCACCGTCCTTTGGTTGACCGGCGGGGAAAGACGCTGTTTGTGAATCCCGGCAGCATCGGAGACTACCGCCGTCCCTTTTACGCCGTTGTTACCATTGTCAATGGTAAGCTGGATGGCCGCGCTGTGCCTTTGGAGCGGTCCTGGTAAAGGCAAAAAACACCTCCCGGCATCACCGGGAGGTGTTTTTTTCTTCTTATTCATGCTCATGGCCACAGGTCTCACAGTGGCCGTCACAGGCGTT
Source organism: Dysosmobacter sp. Sow4_B12 (assembly GCF_052116665.1). Classification (NCBI taxonomy): domain Bacteria; kingdom Bacillati; phylum Bacillota; class Clostridia; order Eubacteriales; family Oscillospiraceae; genus Dysosmobacter; species Dysosmobacter sp. Sow4_B12. The sequence continues at coordinate 61,118 of NZ_JBQKKR010000005.1, forward strand.
CAGCTCATCGCCGTAGGGGATGCCATTTTTGTCGTAGTAGTCCTTTACCGCCGCCCGGACAGCCTCCTCCGCCAGCACGGAGCAGTGGATCTTGTGGGCAGGCAGGCCGTCCAGCGCCTCCACCACCGCCTTGTTGGAAAGCTGCAGCGCCTCGGAGACCGGCTTGCCTTTGATGAGCTCCGTGGCCATGGAGCTGGTGGCGATGGCGCTGCCGCAGCCGAAGGTGTTGAACTTCACGTCGGTGATGACCTGTGTCGCAGGGTCTACCTTGATATACATCCGCATGATATCGCCGCACTTGGCGTTGCCCACCTCGCCAATGCCGTCGGCGTCCTCCATCTTGCCCACGTTCCGGGGATGCTGGAAGTGGTCCATTACCTTATCGCTGTATAAAGCCATTTTACAATGCTCCTTTCAGATGAGATGGGGCCGCTGGCCCTTCTCCAGTTCGTCCCACACGGGGGACATGTCCCGTAGGTACTCGATGATGCCCGGCAGGACCTCCAAAATATAATCCACTTCCTCGGGCTTGTTGTACTCACTGAGGCTCAGCCGCAGGGAGCCGTGAGCCACCTCGTGGGGCCGTCCCAGGGCCAGCAGCACGTGGCTGGGGTCCAGGGAGCCGGAGGTGCAGGCGCTGCCGGAAGAGGCGGCGATGCCCTTGGCGTCCAGCAGCAGAAGCAGGGATTCGCCCTCGATACCCTCGAAGCAGAAGTTGACGTTTCCAGGCAGGCGGCGGACGCTGTCGCCGTTGAGAACAGAATGAGGAATGGCGGAAAGGCCCGCAATGAGCTTGTCCCGCATGGGCGTTACATAGGCGGCGTTTTTCTCCAGATTGGTACAGGCCTCCTCAAAAGCCGCCGCGGCGCCGCAGATGCCGGGGACGTTTTCCGTGCCGGCCCGCTTGCCCCGCTCCTGGCCGCCGCCGTAAATGACATTCTCCAGGGCGATGCCCCGGCGGGCAAACAGGACGCCCACGCCCTTGGGGCCGTGGAACTTGTGGGCGGACAGGGACAGCATGTCGATGTGCAGAGCCTCTACGTCGATGGGCAGGTGGCCCGCCGCCTGGACCGCGTCCGTGTGGAACAGGACGCCGGCTTCCTTGCACACGGCGCCGATCTCGCCGATGGGCTGGATGGTGCCGATCTCGTTGTTGGCGAACATGACGCTCACCAGGCAGGTGTCCGGCCGGATGGCCTCCTTCACCTGCCGGGCCGTCACCACGCCGTCCGGCGGGATGTCCAGCAGCGTCACCTCATAGCCCTCCTTCTCCAGGGCCTGGAGGGTGTGGAGAATGGCATGGTGCTCAAACTTTGTGGAGATGATGTGCTTTTTCCCCTTTCGGGCACCCAAGGCCGCCGCGGAACGCAGGGCTTGGTTGTCCGCCTCGCTGCCGCCGGAGGTAAAGGTGATCTCCCGGGGCTGGGCATTCAGGCAACGGGCAAAGGTCTCCCGGGCCGCCGCCAGCTTCTCCGCCGCCAGCTGGCCGGTGGTATACAGGCTGGAGGGGTTTCCGTAAAATTCTTGAAAGCAGGGCAGCATGGCTGCCAGTGCTGCATCGCTGACCGCGGTGGTGGCCGCGTTATCTGCGTAGACGTTCATAGTGGTCCTCCTATTCCTAGTTATTTACTATGATATAGTCATAACACAGGATTTCACAGTTGTCAAGTAGGAATTGAGTGGAATAAAAGGAGAAGCCGGGATCTCCGGCTTCTCTTTTACACGGGCGGTGACGGCGGCAGGCATGGCCAGGTATTCCTCCAGGCACAATCCGCTCTCATGGAGGGCCTCCGCCAGGGGGCGGCCCACGTAGCGGTAGTGCCACGGCTCGTAGCCAATGCCGGTGATCTCGCTTTTGTCCGTTGGGTAGCGCAGGATGAAGCCGTATTCCCAGCTGTGGGCCATGAGCCACTGCTGCTCCGGCGTTTCCGCCTGCTTTTCGTTCAGATACTGGTAGTTTGCGGACACCAGGTCCAGCGCCAGGCCTGTTTGGTGCTCGCTGGTGCCTGGCACTGCCACCCAGCGGGCGGCTTCCCGCTCCGCCTCTTCCCGGCCAAGGCCGGCGGCGTGAAGGCGGGCGATCTTGTTTTTATGTAGGCGGGTCTGCGTGGCCGCGTCCCGGTAGGCGGAGCAGATTTTTGGCTTCAGCCCCACCGCCCGGCAATCCCGCAGCATGGCTGAAAGGTCGGCACAGATGCGCTTGTCCGCCTTCATGCCGTTTTCCAGCGTGGCAAGCTCCACGGCAAAATCCTCGGGCAGCGGGTTGCTGCCGTTGACCAGCAGCCGCTGCCAGTCCTCAACTTCAGATGGCATAGTGGCCGCCTCCACCGCAAGCTCCAGCGACTCCGCCGGCTCCACCGCCCGGACAGGCCCGCTCAAGGCCAGCATGGCCGCAGCCAGCACCAGGCACCGCTGCAGATATCGTTTGTTCAATGCGTTCATCGGTCCTCTCCTGCCGCCGAAGCGGCCCGCGTTTTCATGTGACTGTGCATTTATCATACCGCCCAATTTTTGCAAAAACAAGGATAAATTGGAGAGGAAGTGAAAAAGGGACCGGCCGAAAGCCGGTCCCTTTTGGGAAGCAGGTCGATTACTTGTACAGCTCGGGCTTCTCCATGGTCTCCACCTTCAAGAAGGTAGAGGTGCCGCGGGAGGCATTCAGCGCATCGCCGGCGACGCAGGCAACATAGCCGTCCCAAGCAGAGGGGCCGGTCAGCTTGCCGGCGTGGACGGACTCCACCCACTTGCAGAACTCGATGTCGTAGGCCTCGATGAAGCGCTCCTTCCAGTCGGTCATGATGGGCATGGACTCGGCGGGATTCAAGCTGTCCCAGCCCTGGGGACGGGAGCGGCGGACCACAGCATAGGGATCGGGCAGCTTCACGGTGCCGTTCTCGCAGACGACCTCGCACTGGATGTCATAGCCGTAGCCATCGGCCACCTGGACCTCCACGTCGATGAAGCAGCCCTTCTTGGTGCGCATCAGCATGACCTGGGGGTTGTCATAGCCCTTGTTGGAGTTGGCGGACTGGCGGACCTTCACACACTGCACGTCCTCATACTCGTCGTCCAGCAGCCAGCGGCAGATGTCCAGCTCGTGGATGGCCACGTTGGTGACGCCGTTCTCGGTCTTGAAGCCCGGGCCCTGGGAGACGTTGCGGTGGCAGGCCTTGATCAGCAGGGGAGCGCCCAGCTCGCCGGAGTCGATGATGCGCTTCATCTCGGCGTAGCCGCGGTCATAGTGGCGCATGAAGCCCACCTGCACCAGGCGCTTGCCGATCTCCAGCTCGCGGTTGATGATCTCCTCGCAGTCCTTGGCGTTCTGGCTCAGGGGCTTCTCGCAGAAGCACCACTTCTCCTCGGCCAGGGTCTTCATGACATAGTCATGATGGGTGGGGTCGATGGAGGTGATGACAACGGCTTCCACCTCGGGGTCCTTGATCATGCCGTCGCAGTCATTGCCGAAGGAGCGGATGCCATACTTGGCGGCGGTATCGTCAGCGGCAGCGGCCACATAGTCGGACACGGCCACGACGGTGGCGCCGGGGACGGTCTCGATGATGCGGCGGCAATGATCGCGGCCGATAGCGCCGCAGCCGATGATACCGATTTTCAGAACCTTATCCATGTTGATTACCTTCCTTTTCTTTTATAAAGTGGTAGGATTTTTGAGAAAGGGGCTAGGGGAAACCACAGGTTTCCCCAGTTGATTTGCCAGTGGCAAATCAAGAATGTTCAATCATTTTCGCCGCGGCGTGTACGTGGCGAAAATACCTTGACCCAGCCGCCTTGGGCGGTGTTCACCAGTGACCGACGTCACTGGTGAGGGAAAGGTCGAGGGAGGGGGGCTGCTCCCCCTCGAGGATCAATACTTCCGTGCGTCCTTCACATGCTCCAGATGGGACGCATAGGCGTCCAGGTTCTCCTGGCGCTCGGACACCTCGGTGTCACCCACGCGCCACCAGGAGCCATAGCCGTCGGTCATGGTCTTGGGCAGGACCTTGATGTCAAACAGGACGGGCTGGTTCTTGACCTTCTTGGCGTCCTCAAAGGCGGCCACCAGCTCCTCCATGGTGCGGATGGAATAGGCCTTGCAGCCGTAGCCTTCCGCCACCTTGGCGTAGTTGATGTTCAAGAAGTCGCCGAAGAGACCGTCCTTGTTGCGGTAGCGCAGCTCGGTGCACAGGGTCTTGTTGCCGTGGCCCACCTGCAGGTTGTTGATGCAGCCGAAGGAGGCGTTATCAAACAGGCAGATGTTGATCTTCTTGCGCTCCATGACAGCGGTCACCAGCTCACCGTGGAGCATGTTGAAGCTGCCGTCGCCGCACATGGCGTAGACCTCGCGCTTGTCGCCGATGGCCAGCTTCACGCCCAGGGCGCCCGCGATCTCATAGCCCATGGTGGAATAGCCGTACTCCATGTTATAGCAGTCGATGCCGGTGGGGCGCCACATGCGCTGCATATCACCGGGCAGAGAGCCGGCGGCGCCGATGGCCACGTCGCCCTCACTCATCATATGGTTGATGGCGCCCAGAACGGTGGTCTGGCACAGGGCGGCGTCCAGGTCCTTGGCAAAACGCTTGGCGGAGTCGGCGTTGGCGTCGTTGATGATGGGCTTCCAGGACTTCTTGTCCTCAAAGACGATGCTGTCCAGGCGGTCCAGCTCCTTCTGCCACTTCTCGCGGGCAGCGGTGACCTCCGTGGTGTAGGGGGCCTTGTAGCCGTCCAGCTTGGCAAGCAGGCGGGGCAGGGTGTCCTTGGCGTCGGCCACCACGGGGATGGCCTCCATCTTCAAGGCCTGGAACTCGGAGACGTTGATGTTGACGAACTTGCAGGTATCCTTGAACAGCCACTTGGAGGCGGTGGTGAAGTCGGTATAGCGGGTGCCGACACCGATGACCAGGTCCGCCTTCTTAGCGATGTCGTTGGCGGCGGAGCAGCCGGTGACGCCGACACCGCCCAGGTTCAGAGGATGGGTCCACTCGATGGCGCTCTTGCCGGCCTGGGTCTCGGCAAAGGGAATGCCGGTGGCCTCGGCAAAGGCACGGAACTCCTCGTGAGCCTCAGAGTAGCGGACGCCGCCGCCGCAGATCAGCATGGGACGCTTGGCCTTCTTGATGGCCTCGGCGGCATCGTTCAGAGCGGCCTCGGTGGCGGGGCGGCGCTCCAGGCGCCACACGCGCTTTTTGAAGAAGCTCTCGGGATAATCATAGGCCTCGCCCTCCACATCCTGGGGCATGGCGATGCAGACGGCGCCGGTGTTGGCGGGGTCGGTCAGCACCCGGAAAGCGGACAGCATGGCGCTCATCAGCTGCTCGGGGCGGACGACGCGGTCCCAGTAGCGGCAGACGGCCTTGAAGGCGTCGTTGGTGGAGATGGAGAGGTTGTGGGTCTGCTCCACCTGCTGCAGGACGGGGTCAGGCTGGCGGCAGGCGTACACGTCGCCGGGCAGCACCAGCAGGGGGATGTTGTTGGCGGTGGCGGTGCCGCAGGCGGTGACCATGTTGGCGGCGCCGGGGCCCACGGAAGAGGTGGCCACGCAGATCTGCTTGCGCTTCATCTGCTTGGCGAAGGCCACGGCGGCCTGGGCCATACCCTGTTCGTTCTGGCCGTGCCAGACCTCCAGGTGCTTGGCCTCCTGGGTCAGCGCCTGGCCGAAGCCCACCACGTTGCCGTGGCCGGGAATGATGAACACACCGCGGACAAAGCGGTTCTGAACGCCGTCCACCTCGATATACTGGTTCTCCAAGAACCGGACCAGGGCCTGGGCCATGGTCAAACGAACGGTTTTCATGGGAATCTTACCTCCTGTCAATGATTGGGATAGATGTGGTCGTTGGCATCAGCCTTCCACAGCCATTCATGCTCCTCGTCGTCGATCCGGGTCTTGTCCCAGGGGTCGCCGTCCAGATGGCGGATGCCCCAGGCATAGCACATGGCGTAGCCGGGCGCGGCGGTCTGGGAGTGGAAACCGTGGTTGATGACAGCCAGGCCATTGTGGCCGGTCTGGAAGATCTCACCGTTGGCAAAGCCCGCGCCGAAGCCGGCGGGATAGTCAAAGCGGTAGAAATAGACCTCGGGCTGGGGATGATGGTGGGGGGGATAGGAGGACCACTTGCCGGGATGGTTCAAGACCTCGCCCAGGACCATGTTGGAAAACGGCGCGTTGTCCAGGTCGAAGAAGGTCTTGATCTCCCGTTCCATGCAGCCCATCAGCTCACCATTGGAGCCCTTGTACTCGGTCTGCACGGTCTCGGGCGTGTACATAACAGCCTCATAGGGCTTGTCGTTCAGCGTCTTTTGGATGTACAGCTCGCTGTGGCCGTGGGCAGTCAGCGTGATCTTCGTGCCCTTGCCGGCCAGCAGGCAGTAGGCCTCATGGTGGAAGCAGTCGGGACGGTCGGCTTCCACCTTCTTGCCGGACCACTCATAGGTGACCTTGCCGGAGAACAGCAGGACGGCAACCTCCTTTTCCGCCTCGTCAAAGACGAAGGTATCGCCGTCTTCCATCAGCAGGAGTCCAACGTCCATCTGGGTGCCCATGTCGTCCACGGCGGTGTCGATATAGGCGTTATATCCGTTTTTCAGCTGGGCGTTCTTGTTAAAATAAGTCATCGGATATCATCTCCAAACTAATAATGTAAGCATATGCAAAGAGGGAGGCCCGCTCCCTCCAGGCATCTTACAGGCCGGTGTGCTCCGCGATGTACTTGCGGCCCTTCATGGCATACTCCAGAGGATTGGCCTTGGCGGGGTCCTGCTCGGCCTCCACCAGCAGCCAGCCCTGGTAGCCGGCGTCCGCCAGCACCTTGAACACGGGGTCAAAGTCCACATCGCCGTCGCCGGGCACGGTAAACGCGCCGTTGCGGACGGACTGCAGGAAGCTCCAGTTGTTCTTGCGGGCCTCTTCGACCACGGGCAGACGCATGTCCTTCAGATGGACGTGGCCCACCCGGTCCACATACTTCTTCAGCATGGCCAGGGGGTCCTCGCCGGCGAAGGTGAAGTGGCCGGTATCATAGCACAGGAAGACATAGCGGGGATCGGTGTTGGCCATCATGCGGTCCGTCTCCTCGGAGGTCTGGACCACGGTGCCCATGTGATGGTGGAAGCACAGCTTGAAGCCGCGGTCAGCGGCGATCTTGCCCAGGGTGTTCAAACCGGCGCAGAAACGGTCCCACTCCTCATCGTTCATGACGTGCTTGTGGCCGCCGGTGAGAATGGGGGTGTCCATCTGGCCCTGGATGGAGTAGCTCTGCTCGCTGACGTTGATGTGGTTGGCGCCCACGGCAGCCAGGAAGTCCAGGTTGGCGGTGAAATCGGCGATCTCCTCCTCCATGGGACGGGTCAGAATGAAGGAAGAATACCAGCGGCTGGCAATACGCATGCCCCGCAGGTCCAGAGCCTTCTTCAGCTCGGCGGGGTCGGTGGGATACTTGTTGCCGATCTCGCAGCCGGTGAAGCCGGCCAGGGCCATCTCGCTGACGATCTGCTGGAAGGTATTCTCAGCGCCCAGCTCGGGCATATCGTCGTTGCACCAGCCAATGGGTGCGATACCAAGGAATACGTGATTCTGATCGAACATGGGAAACGTCCTCCTCATATAAAAATATAATGACAGGATTCGCCCGGCCGCAGCCGGCAGCCGGGAGCGCGGCGCCCACGTTTTTCTGTGTTCGTTCACAGAAGTCCTTGCAAAACAAGAGACGTAAGCGTTTTCGCTATTTAAGAAAGTATCATTGTTGCCCGGAAAATGCAATGCTTTTTCCCGAGCCTCCATGATTTTTTCCAATTTAGCCAAAGGTTCTCCCGAATTTTTTGCAGATATGACAGTCCATTTTTCTGGTAATATGATGGTTATGTTTTTATAATCTCTCCGTCCACTGCGGACAAGTGTTCCCCTGTGCGGGCCTGGAAATTTTTTCACACAAACATTTTACCTTCTTTTTACTTATATTTTAAATTTCGCAGATGATTTTTGTTTGCCTCCACAAAAACATACAAGTTTTTTCTGCAATAGTACACATAAATTGTGCAGACTATTGACTTGATTTTTATTTTAGTGGTAGAATTCTTTCAGATTTACCGGAGATCATGCCTGTGTTTTTTAGGTTTGATTTACGGAATTTAATCAAAGAAGGAGAAAAGAAGCACCATGAAAAAGTTTTTTGCACTGTCCATGGCTCTTGTCATGGCCCTGTCTCTGATGGCTTGCGGCAGCAAGAAGGAAGAGGCTCCCGCCCCCGCCGAGACTCCCGCCGCCACCGAGCAGAGCGGTGAGCAGGAGTACAACATCTCCGTTATTCTGAAGACCACCTCCTCCGAGTACTGGGGCTACGTCGTGGCCGGCGCCGAGGCCTATGAGAAGGATCATCCCAATGTTCACGTTGAGGTGAAGGGCGCTACCTCCGAGACCGCTTATGATGAGCAGCAGAACATGATCGAGACCGACATGAACAACGCCGACATCGATGGTTATGTCATCGCTCCCCTGCAGGCCGACATGGTGGCCAACATGATCAAGGGCCAGACCAAGCCCATCGTCGCCGTTGACACCAACATTGAGGCTCCCGAGGTCCTGTCCTTCGTCGGTACCGGCAACGAGGCCGCCGGCAAGCTGGGCGGCGAGGCTGCTGCCAAGCTGGCCAAGGAGCGCGGCTGGGAAGAGATCAAGTGCATCGAGATCGCCGGCGTTCAGGGTGACTCCACCAACGAGGCCCGTATGAAGGGCTACGCTGCTGGTATCGAGGCTGCTGGCGGCACCTTCCTGTATGACGAGGTCCAGTACGCCAACGCCGTGGCCGACCAGGCTGTTACCTGCATGGAGGCTATCATGCAGAACCATCCCGAGGGCATCGCTGTCATCTGCGCCAACAACGACGATATGGCCATGGCCGCTGCTCGTGCCGCTGCCGGCAATGAGGCTTATGCCAACACCGTGTTCCTGGGCTTCGACGGCATCCAGTCCGCCTGCAAGTCCATCCTGGCCGGCGAAGAGACCATGTCTGTCTGCCAGCAGGGCTTCACCATGGGCTATGAGTCCGTTGACGCCGTGGTCTGCGCCCTGCAGGGCGAGACCCTGGATTCCTTCATCGACGCCGGTGCTTCCATCGTCGATCCCGACACCGCCCAGGCCCGTCTGGAAGAGCTGCAGGGCTATCTGGCTTGATCCGCTCTCCAGTACATAACAAACCGCATATAACATGAGGAATGGGTCCCGTCCCGGCAAAAGTGGGACGGGACCCCGTTCCGGTTTCCCCCGGCCGCCGGCCGGCACGCGGGCGCCTGCCCGTTTTTTCTGCATTTCCCCGCTGAGAGGTGCATTTTTGTTTCACTGTCCCCTAATCCGGGAGAAATTGAGGTGATATTCAGGTGAGCGAATACATAGTTGAGCTGAAAAATATAACGAAGCGATTTCCGGGCGTAGTTGCATTGCACAATATGCAGCTTGCCGTTAAGCCGGGAGAGATCCATGGCCTGATCGGTGAGAACGGCGCAGGCAAGTCCACACTGATCAAGGTCTTGACCGGCGTTCATATGGCCGACGAGGGCGAGATCTACGTCAACGGCGAAAAGAAGGTTTTCAAAAACCCCAATGAGTCCGCCGCGGCCGGCATTGCTTGCGTGTACCAGGAGCTGAACATCGAAAAGCTTCTGAGCGTGACGGATAACATTTTTATCAACAAGTGGCTGAAAAAGGGCATGCTGCTGGACTATGACACCATGCACAAGAAGGCCGAGGAGGTCATGAAGTCCCTGGGCCAGGATGTAGATCCCCGCAAGCCGGCGGGCACCCTGGGCATGGGCGTCCAGCAGATGATCGAGATCGCCAAGGCCGTCCTCATCGACGCCAAGATGATCATCATGGACGAGCCCACCTCCTCTCTGGGTGAAAAAGAGGTCGAGCAGCTGATGAAGACCTGCCGGGAGCTGAAGGCCCGGGGCATCGGCATCCTGTTTGTCTCCCACAAGCTGGAGGAGCTGTTTGAGCTGTGTGACCGGGTGACGGTCATTCGCGACGGCGAGTACATCGAGACCCGTGACATCAAGGACTGGACTAATGATTCCCTCATTGCCTCCATGGTGGGTCGCACGCTGGAAAACCAGTTCCCCAAGGAGTACGGCGTTAAGGGCGAGTGCATGCTGAAGGTGGAGGACCTGAGCATCGGCGGCGTCCTCAACGGCGTCAGCTTTGAGGCCTACGGCGGCCAGATCCTGGGCATGAGCGGCCTGGTGGGCGCCGGCCGGACCGAGACCGTCCGCGCTATTTTCGGCGCCGACCCCATTGACGGCGGCAAGATCTTCGTCAAGGGTAAGGAGGTCAAGATCAAGAGTCCCAAGCAGGCCATCGCGGCAGGCATCGCCCTGCTGACGGAGGACCGCAAGGGCTCCGGCCTGGTGCTGGGCGAGAGCATCCGCACCAACCTCATCATGTCCAGCTTCAAAAAGCACAGCGACGGCCCCTTCCTCAATGAAAAGCGCATTGAGGAGACCGGCCAGGGCCATATCCAGTCTCTGCGGATCAAGACGCCCTCTATCGACGAAATCGTCGGGCAGCTGTCCGGCGGCAACCAGCAGAAGGTCGTCATCGGCAAGTGGATCAACTCCGACGCCGATATTTACATCTTTGACGAACCCACCCGCGGCATCGACGTGGGCGCCAAGGTCGAGGTCTACAATGTTATGAACAGCCTGGTCAAGGCTGGAAAATGCGTCATCATGATCTCCTCTGAAATGCCGGAGGTCCTGGGCATGAGCGACCGGGTGGTCGTCATGCGCGGCGGCCGGGTCATGGCCACCGTGGACCGGGACAGCAAGCATTTCAACCAGGAAGACATCATGAAAGCGGCATGGGGAGGAACTTTAGATGACTAAGAAAAAAAGCGGCTCCGGCTTCCAGCTGGGCACGATCCTGGCACTGGTGATCATGTGCCTGTTCCTGGCAGTTGCCAACAAGAACTTTTACAGCTATTCCAACTTGATGAGTATTCTCAAGCAGACCGCCTTTAACGCCTTCCTGGCCGTTGGTATGCTTCTGTGCCTCATCACCGCCGGTATCGACCTGTCCGTGGGCGCCAACGCTGTGTTCTGCGCTTGCTTGATGGGCGCCCTGTCCAAGGCCGGCATGTCCAGCGGCATCGTGCTGATGGTCATCGGCATCCTGGCCGGCGGCCTGGTGGGCTTCATCAACGGCACCCTGCTGACCCGCCTGCACCTGCCTCATCCCTTCGTGTCCACCCTGGGCATGAAGAACGTGCTGTGGGGCCTGGCACTGCTGGTCACCGGCAGCCAGATGATCAACATCTTCCCCGATTCCGTCCAGTGGCTGGGCCGGACCACCATCGGCGGCTTCCCCGTCAGCTTCATCGTGGTCATCGTGCTGTATGTGGTCATGCACATCTTCTTGAGCAAGACCGCTCTGGGCCGCTCCATCTACTGCGCCGGCGGCAACATGGAGGCCACCCGCCTGTCCGGTATCAACACCGCCAACGTGCTGACCTTCTGCTACACCATGTCCGGTATCATGGCCGCCCTGGCCGGTATCGTGTCCGTGGGCCGCAGCGGCATCTGCAATGGCGCCAACGCCACCCAGCCCTATGATACCGACGCCATCGCCGCCTGCATCATCGGCGGTGCCTCTTTCACCGGCGGCAAGGGCACCATGTTCGGCACCATGCTGGGCTGCCTCATCATCTCCGTCCTGCGCAACGGCTTCACCCTGCTGTCCATCGACTCCGCTGTCCAGAACATCGTTCTGGGCCTGGTCATCATCCTGGCCGTTCTGATGGACGTGATCCGTGCCCAGATGGAGGCCAAGCGCCGCCGTCTGGCCGCCGCGAAGTAATTGGCCTTTTTCCCGTGCCCGGCCTGTTGACAGGCCGGGCACTCTTATGGCATTATGATTTCGAATTTGCGCGGAACGCCGCGCCGTGAACATGGAGGAACAATTATGAAAAAGCTTCGCATCGGCGTTGTTGGCCTGGGCCGCCTGGGAAAAGTCCATGCCCAGAATATCGCCTATAAGATCCCCAACGCCGAACTGACCGCCGCCTGCTCCATCGTGCCCGCCGAGCTGGAATATGCCAAGCAGGAGCTGGGCGTCACTGACGTTTATAGCGATTACCGGGAAATGCTGGCCAATGCCGACATTGACGCCGTGGTCATCGTCACCACCTCCTCCGAGCACTGCTGGCAGATCGAGGCCGCTCTGGACGCCGGCAAGCACGTGTTCTCCGAGAAGCCCCTGGGCGTGGATGTGGCCCAGTGCAAGCAGGCGGAGGCCGCTGTGGAGCGCCATCCCGACTTGACCTTCATGCTGGGCTTCATGCGCCGGTATGACAAGTCCTACGCCTATGCCAAGAAGAAGATCGAGGAAGGCGCCATCGGCACGCCCTATCTGGTGAAGGCCACTGGCATCGACCCCGAGGCCTTTGTGGACGGCGCCATCCGCTTTGCCAAGACCTCCGGCGGTATCTTCCTGGACATGGCCATCCACGACATTGACTTGATGCGCTGGTTCCTGGGCTGCGAGGCCACCGAGGTCTACGCCATGGGCGCAACCTTCAAGCATCCCGAGTTCAAGGAGGCCGGCGACGACGAGACCGGCGTGGCCGTGTACAAGTTTGAAAACGGCGCCATGGGCATGGTCCATGTGGGCCGCACCGCTCCTTACGGCTACCATGTGGAAACGGAGATCGTTGGCACCGAGGGCACCATCCGCATTTCCGCCGTGCCCGAGAAGAACCAGGCCATGGTCTACAACGTCAACGGCGCCTGCACCGAGTGCGTGGGCTCCTTCCCCGAGCGCTTCGCCGAGGCGTACCTCATTGAGATGGAGGAGTTCGTCAACTGCACGCTGGAGGGCAAGCAGCCCGGCACCAACGTGTATGACGGCACCAAGTCCACCGTCATCGGCTATGCCACCACCGAGGCCTGGAAAACCGGCAAGATCGTGGAAATCAAGTAATAACCTGCACACAAAAAGAACAGCCGCCCCATGGGCGGCTGTTCTTTTTGTATGTTCATTCCACTTCCAGGTGGACGGATTCGTGGTATTCCGGCTCCACCAGGCCGGGGATATTCACGGCGTCGGTGAAGTGCAGGTCCTGGGTATACTCCCGAATGAGGGAGACGATGTAGGGGTGGGGCCGCTCATCCGGCCGGCCGGCGGCAACGCTGACCACCGCGGTCTTGGGCTGGAGCATGGAAAGGAGCTTTCGGGTAGTGGAGGAAAGGGATGCGTGGTGGGGGACCTTCAAAATATCGCAGGGGGTGGCGCTCTCCGTCTCCCACATGTGGGCGTAGGCGTCGCCGCCCAGCATGATCTCCTTGCCGTGGTAGAAAAGCCGCTGGCGCAGGCTGGACACGTTCATGGACTTGCCCCAGTGGACCAGGTCATAATGGTCCCGCCGGCCGGCAAAGGCCGCGTCGTACACCGCCTTCTGCCGGGGATACAGGGCCGGCTCTCCGCAGAGGATGTGCATTTTTAAGGACGGCGTCAGCTGCCGGACCTCCATGTGGTCGCCGGGGATCTGCGTCATGGTGCGGATGCGGCCCGGATGCTCCCGCAGGGCTCTGGCATACATGTCCACGCACCGCAGCAGGTTCCGGGCGGCCTTGGGCAGACCGTTGTCTCCGTCCGGGTCCAGGTCACAGCTGTTCTGGGGCGGAATGTAGCTGGCAATGAGCTCATCCACCGTCACCGCCTCCAGCACCCGGCCCAGCCCGCCGATGTGGTCCCGGTGAAAGTGAGTCAGCAGCAGCACATCCAAGTGGGTCACACCCTGCTTTTTCAGAAAATCACCGGCATAGATCCGGCAGGAACGGTGGTTCTCCAGCGGCGGGTGGTCGTCCCGCACCAGGCAGTCATGGCCACAGTCCACCAGCATGGCAAAAACCTGCCGCTCTCCCTCCATTTCCCGGATCAGCGCGGAATCACCGTTGCCCACGTTGATGAAATCCAATACCAGCATACACAGGCCCCTCTTCTATCTTTTTGTGGTATTACCATACCACAACTTCGTTGCCCCCGGCAACTAAAAATGCGCCTGCCGGCCTACAAAATTTAGGTCAAATTTTTGGCACCCTGCCCAATGCCATTCCCAGGAAATTCCCGCCTTTTTTCGGGCAAACTTGATTTGTTCATACTTTTCCTGTATCATAGGTGATAATTTGATTACGTCATCACGGAAAGGAGCTTTTTCATGCCGTTTTCTTTTCAGTTTAACCCCGGCGATTTTCAAGGGTTTCAATTCGGCAGCAACGGTGAGACGCCGCCCAAGCGGCCCCGCAAGCCCCGCAAGCCCATCGGCAACGCCTTCACCCGCACCCTCATCAACCTGGCGGTGACGTTGGTGTTCGGCCTGGTGTACTTTTACGCGGAGCTGCCGGCCATCAACCTCCACGCCGAGGAATTTTACGTCTTTGTATTCCTGCTGTGCGCCGTGTACTGCGTGTGCGCCGTGATCACCTCCGGCTTCCAGGGAGAGGGCATCAAGGGCTACGTGGGCTTTTTGAAAAAACAGTGCACGGTGCCGTTCCTGGCATTCATCGCGCTGATCGCCGTTATCGCCGTGGGCTCCATCGCCTCCTGGGTGGTGCTGCGGGCGGACGCTTACAGCAAGCTGCTGCCTATTGAGAGCGGCGACTTCACCACGGAGATCGAAGAGATCTCCTATGACCAGATCCCCATGCTGGACGCCAGCTCCGCCTCCCGGCTGGGCAGCCGGAAGCTGGGCGAGCTCAGCGACATGGTGTCCCAGTTTGAGATCCTGCCCACCTACAACCAGATCAACTACCAGGGCCGGCCCGTCCGTGTCACCTCCCTGGCCTACGGCGACCTCATCAAGTGGTTCACCAACCGCTCCCAGGGACTGCCGGCCTATATCATCATCGACATGGTGACCCAGGAGGCCAATGTGGTCCGTCTGGAGGAGGGTATGAAATACACCACCGCCGAGCACTTCGGCCGGAACCTCTACCGCCACCTGCGGTTCCACTACCCCACCATGATGTTCGACGAGCCGGTGTTTGAGATCGACGAGGAGGGCACGCCCTACTGGGTCTGCTCCCGCATCGTCAAGACCATCGGCCTCTTCGGCGGCACGGACATCCAGGGCGCCGTCCTGGTGAACGCCATCACCGGCGAGAGCACCTACTACGAGGAGGTCCCCGGCTGGGTGGACCGGGTGTACTCCTCCGACATCATCATGGAGCAGTATGACTACTACGGCATGTACCACAACGGCTTCCTCAACTCCATGTTCGGCCAGCGGGATGTGACGCTGACCACCGACGGCTGGAACTATATCGCCATCAACGACGACGTGTATATGTACACCGGCGTCACCTCCGTCACCTCCGACCAGTCCAACATCGGCTTCATCCTCTCCAACCAGCGGACGAAGGAGACTCACTTCTACTCCATCGCCGGCGCCACGGAGACCTCCGCCATGGAATCCGCCCAGAGCCAGGTGCAGCAGATGCGCTATTCCGCCACCTTCCCCCTGCTGCTGAACATCGCCGACCAGCCCACCTACTTCATGGCTCTGAAGGGCGATGACGGCCTGGTGAAGATGTACGCCATGGTGAATGTGGAGCAGTACCAGATCGTGGAGACCGGCCAGACGGTGGCCGCCTGCGAGAGCAACTACCGCCAGGCCCTGGCCCACGCCGGACTCATCGGCGCCGGGCAGGCCGGTGTCTCCGGCGGCTCTGTCCGCACCCAGGACGGCATCATCGCCGAGATCCGCACCGCCGTTATCGACGGCAACACCCACTTCTACGTGCGGCTGGAAAACGGCATCGGCTTCCTGGACTTCAACGCCGCCCAGACGCCCCGGGCGGTGCTGCTGGACGTGGGCGACCACATTTGGTATGACTACTCTCTGGACGGCGCCGAGTTCCCGGAAAACGGCCTTGTGGCCGCCAGCGGCTTCCGGTTCGAGGGTGAAGAGCCCGCCGCCTAAACGGTTCCCCGGCAAAGTGAAATCGGCCTTTCTTCGGAAAGGCCGATTTTTTTCTGTATATCCATGCATTGACAACCGTTTTTTATCCGCCTATACTATTGCCAAATCTCAAGACGGCAAGGAGCGTGCCCCATGGAACTGACATTAAACAAAGCCGTGACCCAAGTGGAGATCTCCGGCATCCGCCAATTCACCTATCTGGTGCGGGATACCCCCGGTGCCTGCGGCCTGACCATCGGCGAACCGGATCTGAACACCCCGGGCGCCGTGAAGGAGGCCGCCAAAGCCGCCCTGGATGACAACGACACCCACTACCCTCCCGGCAACGGCTATCCCTATCTGCTGGAGGCCATCTCCCGCTTTGAGGCGCAGGCCCACGGTCTTTCCTACGCCCCCGGCGAGATCGTCACCACCGTGGGCGCCACGGAGGCCCTGTCCGCGGCCTTCTCCGCCATTTTGAACCCAGGGGATGAGGTCATCATCCCCACCCCCGCCTTCGGCCTGTACGAGGCGCTGGTGCGGCTTCGCGGCGCTGTGCCGGTATTCCTGCCCACGGAGCACAGCCGCTTCCAGATCGTCCCGGAGGAGCTGGCGGCGGCCATTACCCCCAGGACCAAGGCCATCGTCCTCACCTCCCCCAACAATCCCACCGGCTGCGTCTATACCCATGAGACGCTGGAGGGCATCCACCATGTGCTGCGGGACAAGCCCATCTTTGTGATCTGCGACGACGTGTACCGGGCTCTTTGCTATACGGACGATTACCACAGCTTCGCCGAGTATGCGGACATGCGGGACCGGAGCATCGTGGTCCAGAGCTTTTCCAAACCCTACGCCATGACCGGCTGGCGGCTGGGCTACTGCATGGCGGACGCCCCTGTCATGAGCCGCATCCAGGTGCTCCACCAGTACGGCGTCACCTCCATTCCCTCCTTTGTGCAGCGCGCCTGCGTCACCGCCCTGGGCCTGCCCACCGACGGCGTGGCGGAGATTTTCCGCAAACGGCGGGACTACGTGTACCGGCGGCTGCGGGGTATGGGATTGACCGTGGAAGAGCCCCAGGGGGCTTTCTACATGTTCATCGACATCCGGGCCTTCGGCATGGACTCTGTCACCTTCTGCACCCGGATGCTGAAGGAGAACCTGGTGGGCCTCATCCCCGGCATCTATTTCGGAACCGAGGGCTTCATGCGCCTTTCCTACTGCTATTCCGACGGGGACTTGAAAGAGGGCCTGGACCGGGTGGAGCGGTTTATCAAAAGCCTGTAACCGAAAAAAGCTCCTCCGCATGATCGCCGTCATGGGGAGGAGCTGCTCTTTTTCTGTTTGAAAAGTTGGCGCTTATCGCTTCAATACAAATTGTTGGACCGGGCTTCCAAACTCCTCGCACAGCTGCCCCTCGGCAAACCCCAGACGCTTGTAAAACGCTCTGGCTGCGATCCCCTCCGGCACTCCCTCCCGGTACGTCGTAACCACAACGTCTTTTTGGGGGTCCATGAACGTTAGCATATAGGACACCATCCTTTCCGCGACATGCTGTCTGCGATATGTGGCATCCACAGCCAAAAAGCAGAGCATATTCCTTTCGGGGGAAAACAGAAGTGTGCCGACGATCATATCTTCACTTTTCGCGCAGATTGCAGACCCCTCACGCATAAACTCCAACACCGTGTTCCTGTGTTCTTCCAGCGCCGCTTTGGTCTCAAGTCCGGGAAAGCTTTCTTTTACTTGATCCACAAGACGCATCCAATCATCGATGTCGCCCGCTCTGCCAAGCTCGATCTTCACGCTATCCACCTCCAAATTTCCATGTACAGCACTCTTTATTCGGTCGGGTCATACCACGCGCGGGAAAAGGCCATGGCAGCGCCCACTCTCCGCAGGGTCTTCTCTCCTCACTCCAGCATCAAAAGCTTTTTCAAAAACTCCACGCCTTTGGGCAGCACAGTCATATCGTCAAAGTCAAAGTCCGGGGCATGTAGCTCCGGCGTCTTCCCCACGCCCAGGAAGAAAAACACGCCCGGCACCGCCCGCTGGTAAAAGGAGAAGTCCTCCGCCGCCAGGGCTGGCACATCCAAAAGAGTCGGGGCGGCATCGCCCAGAGCGTCACAGACTGTCTTGTACAGCCCCTCGTGGTTCCACACCGCCGGATAGCCCTCGTTGAGGTACACCTCCACACCGCAGCCGGTCTCCTCGCTCAAGCCGTGTCCGATGGTCTCCAGCTGCTCCCTGCAGAAACGGTACGTCTCCTCCCGGTAGGTGCGCAGGCTCCCCTCCAGCACGGTCCTTCCGCTGACGGCGTTGCGAACGGTGCCGGAGGTCATCTTGCCGAACAAAAACGCTCTCGGCTCCTCCGGCGGCAGGGCGTCCACCATGCCGTAGGCCCTGCGGAGGTACTCCGCCCCCGCCGCCAGGGCGTCCCGGCCCTGGCTGGCCCGGGAGAGGTGGACGCTTTTTCCGGTGACGGTGACCGTCACCTCGTTGGCCCGTGCCATGAGGGGGCCGGGACGGGTATAGACCCTCCCCGCCGGGAGGCCCGGCCATAGGTGCAGGCCAAAGACCCGGGTGACGGCATGTTTTCCCAAAATGCCGCTTTCGCAAAGGCGCCGGGCGCCGCCGGAGGTCTCCTCCGCCGGCTGGAACAGCAGCAGCACGTTCCGGGGCAACTCCGAGCGGTGGGCGGCCACGTGCTCCGCCAGCGCCAAAGCCATGGCGGTGTGCCCGTCGTGACCGCAGGCGTGCATGACGCCGCTGTGGGTGGAGGCATAGGGCGCGCCGGTGGCCTCCGTCACCGGCAGGGCGTCCATATCCGCCCGAAACGCCACGGTCTCCGGCCGTCCGGCGTCAAAAAACGCGCAGACACTGCCGGGAATGGGCGCGGACAGCGCACCTCCCAGTCCCTCCAGCACAGAGCGGACATATTGAACAGTCTCCGGCAGGCAGTCACCCACCTCCGGAATGGTGTGCAGCGTACGGCGATGGTCCACCACAGTCATGAAACACGCCTCCTTTGGGTCGTCAGTTTCCGCCATTATAACACACTTGTTTCCCGCGGGAAGAATTTTTTCATTTTTCTCTTGCATTTGTCAAAGTACGATGGTATGATAGCCAAAAATGAGATAGAGGCGCGGATGCGATGAGTCCATGGGAGCCGTCGGGCTGGGAACATGGAGGAGGCAATTCCGCCGAACTGTCCGCTTGGGTACAGGCGGGCGGTGGGTCCGTGGGAAATACCCACGGGACTGTCCGCGGCGGATGCCGCGGGGGCGCTATCCGCTTACAGAACACTCCATGTTTCAAAGCATGAAAGGCTGTCGGTAGGGGCGTGTCTCTACCGACTTTTTATTTTTGAAAGTATGGAGGACACAACAATGAAGTTCGAACATCTGCAGGGTTCCATCGTCGCTATGATCACCCCCTTCCGTGAGGATGGAAGCGTGAATTTTGAGGTATTGACGCAGCTGCTGGAGCGGCAGATCGCCGCCGGCACCGACGCCATTTTGACCTTGGGCACCACCGGCGAATACTCCACCATGAGCCATGAGGAGGACGCCTCCGTGGTAGAGCACACCATCCGGGTGGTGAACGGCCGGGTGCCCGTCATCGTAGGCAGCGGCTCCAACTGCACCGCCACCCAGATCGAAAAGAGCATCCAGTACCAGGACATGGGCGCCGACGCCCTGCTGCTCATCGCCCCTTATTACAACAAGGCAAACCCTGAGGGCATGTACCGCCATTTTGCCCAGACGGCGGACGCCGTCCACATCCCCTGCCTTCTGTACAACGTCCCCGGCCGTACCGGCTGCTCCATCCCCGTTTCCGTGGTGGAGCGTCTCAGCAAGCACCCCAACATCGTGGGTATCAAGGAGGCCAGCGGCGATATGTCCTACGCCATGAAGATCGCCCACTGCGTGGGCCCCGACTTTGCCCTGTATTCCGGCAATGATGACATCACCGTGCCCCTCATGAGCATCGGCGGCAGCGGCGTCATCTCCGTGTACGCCAACGTCATGCCCGCCATGTGCCACCAGATCGTGGCGGATTACCTGTCCGGCAACCAGGCCCAGGCCGTGGCCAACCACCTGCGCTATCTGCGGGTGATGAACGACCTGTTCATCGAAGTGAACCCCATCCCGGTGAAGGCCGCCATGAACATGATGGGTCTGAACGTCGGTCCCATGCGGCTGCCCCTTTGCGAGATGAGCGAGGAGCACAGCGCCGTCCTCCGGGCCTCTTTGGAGGAGGCTGGTCTGCTGTGAGGTTTTTGCTGATCGGCCGGGGTAAGATGGGCCGCCTCATCCAAGAGACCGCCCTGGCAGGCGGCGACGAGGTCGTGGAGGCCCTGGGCCGGGAGGACCTCTCCCGCTTGGAGGACCCCGCCCTCACCGCCGACGTGGTCATCGACTTCTCCCGGCCCGAGGCTTTGGGCGCCGTGGAGGCCTATATCCGCCGCACCGGCATCCCCCTCCTCTCCGGCACCACCGGCTATTCCCCCGCGGAAAAGGGCCGCCTGGAGGCGCTGGGAACCGTTGCTCCCGTCCTCTGGAGCGCCAACTTCTCCCTGGGCGTGGCGGTATTCGTCCGGGCCCTGCAGGCCGTCAGCGGCGTGCTGAAGCCGGACTTCGACATTGAGATCACCGAGACCCACCACAACCAGAAGGCAGACGCCCCCAGCGGCACCGCCAAGCTCCTGCTGGATGCCATCGACCCCCAACACCAGCTGACGCCGGTGTACGGCCGGGAGGGCAATTGCGGCAAGCGGGCCCCGAATGAAGTCGGCATCCACTCTCTCCGGGGCGGCACCGTGGCCGGCACCCATACCGTCCACTTCTTCGGCCCGGACGAGGAGTTTGAGATCACCCACCGGGCCGCCAGCCGCCAGATCTTTGTCAACGGCGCCCTGCACATGGCCCGGCTGCTGCCGGGAAAGCCCAGCGGCCTTTATGACCTGCAAAAAATCTTGTTTGGAGAATGACCATATGAACGCACAGGAGATCATCGACTATATCGCAAATTCTGAAAAAAAGACCCCCGTGAAGGTGTACGTGAACACCACCGCCCCCGTGGACTTCGGCTCCGCCCAGGTCTTTGGCGAGGGACACAGCCACGTGGTGTTCGGCGATTGGGCGGAGCTGGGCCCCATTCTGGAAACGAACGCCGACCGCATCACCGACTGCGTGGTGGAAAACGACCGCCGGAACTCCGGCGTGCCCCTGCTGGACTTGAAGGGCATCCCTGCCCGCATTGAGCCCGGCGCCATCATTCGGGAAAAAGTCACCATCGGCGAGGGTGCCGTCATTATGATGGGCGCCGTTATCAACATCGGCGCCTCCATCGGCAAGGGCACCATGATCGACATGGGCACCATCCTGGGCGGCCGGGCCACCGTGGGCGACCACTGCCACATCGGCGCCGGCACCGTGCTGGCCGGCGTGGTGGAGCCCGCCTCCGCCACCCCCGTGGTAGTGGAGGACAACGTGCTCATCGGTGCCAACGCGGTGGTCATTGAGGGTATTCACATCGGCCGGGGAGCCGTGGTGGCCGCTGGAGCGGTGGTCATTGAGGACGTGCCGGAAAACGCCGTGGTGGCCGGCAGCCCCGCCCGCATCGTCAAGATGAAGGACGAGCAGACCGAGAGCAAAACGGCTCTGGTGAATGCTCTTCGAAAGCTGTAAAAGAAACCAAACCGCCTGTTCCTGTTTCTCAAATGAAGCAGGAACAGGCGGTTATTGTATGAAGTTCCGCATCCAAACCACCCGCAAGGGGCACGCCGTATCCGTAAGGCGGCAAAGCCGCCAACGGCTGCGCTGCGGTTCGCGGGTGGAGAGGAGGAGCAGCGGAATGAGTGCGCTCTGACTTTTGAAAAAAGTCGGAGCAAGCGATATGCAGCTTGCTCCGACGTGGAAAGCGTGAACACTTTCGAGGTGCAGGCTTTCAGTTCCGCTTCCAAAACCAAATCGCAACCCAGCGCAGCGGTTGCGATTTGGAAAGGAGGAGCGACGGAGTGAATGAGCGATGACTTTTTTATATAAAAAGTCGTCGCGAACGATACGAAGTCCGCGACGACGTGGTGACCCGGCGGGGATTCGAACCCCGGACCCACTGCTTAAAAGGCAGTTGCTCTGCCGACTGAGCTACCGGGTCATGGTCTTTTATGAAGCGCCGCTGTCCGGCGCGGATTATCTGGCTGGGACGGCTGGACTCGAACCAGCGGATGAGGGAGTCAAAGTCCCTTGCCTTACCACTTGGCGACGCCCCAATGTGGAAGGAAATAGGGGACCGGGGTGACCCCGATCCCCTACTTTGTCTGGGGTGGGAGATGGGACTCGAACCCACGACACCCGGAACCACAATCCGGTGCTCTAACCAACTGAGCTACACCCACCACATATAAACATGGGAAGCTGCTGACTATCGCTCCAAAGAAGAGCTGGTACGCCAGAAGGGACTCGAACCCCTGGCCCACTGCTTAGAAGGCAGTTGCTCTATCCAGCTGAGCTACTGGCGCGAATATGTTGGAGCAGGTGACGAGAATCGAACTCGCATCCCCAGCTTGGAAGGCTGGTGCCCTGACCATTGTGCTACACCTGCGTATGCCCTCCGTGGAAATCGTCAGCTTGGATATATTACCATATATATTGGGGAATGTCAACCCATTTTCCCTCATTTTTTTGCCGCATTCCCGCAGCTGTCCAAAAAGGCGCGAAACAGCAGATCACCGTTCGCAGCTCCCTGTTTTGCAAAGCCGCCCCGCAGCCGCTCCGGGTGCCACTGTACCCCCCACACCGGCAGCGTCTCATGCTCCAAGGCCTCAATGGTGCCGTCCGGCGCCCACTGCACCGGACGGAGCCGCGCGCCGGGGCGCTCTACCGCCTGGTGGTGCGAGCTGTTCACCACCACATGCGTGCCGTACAATGCCGCCAACAGTGAATCAGCCCCCCGGACCCGGTGCAGCCGGTCCAGCCCCTCATACCGGCTGTGGCCCGGCAGGTCCTGCCGCAGGGTTCCGCCCAGGGCGACGTTCAAAACCTGCATGCCCCGGCAAATGCCCAGCACCGGCACGCCGGCAGCCAGCGCCCGCTCCAAAAGGGCAAATTCCAACTCGTCCCGCCGGGGGTCCATCCCATAGGAAGCGGTATTCTCCCTGCCGTAGCGCCAGGGCTCCACGTCGCCTCCGCCGGGCAGCAGCAGTCCCGCAAATGCCGGCAGCCGCTCCGCCGTCTCCGTGAACACAGCCCGGCCCCCCGCGGCCTCCACCGCAAGGCGGTAATTGTCAAAGGACGTCCTCTGTCCCGGAATAAGAATGACCGTTTTCATGCCGTTCCTCCTCCACGCCGTCTGCACTGTGGATATTGTATGCCGTTTGCGGCAAAATGGCAACCGGGACTTGCAAGGCCGCGAAAAATATGGCATAATACAAATCGCAATACAGCTGGAGATGTACCCAAGTGGCTGAAGGGTCCGCACTCGAAATGCGGTAGGCCGTGAAAGCGGCGCGGGGGTTCAAATCCCTCCATCTCCGCCACGTGGTCGCAAAGTTTGCTTTGCGACCACGTTCTTTTATTCCTACGGAACAAAAGAACGTCATCCGCCCGCTCCCTTGCTCCTCCTTTCCGACCGCGATTCGCTCCGCGGGATTCGCGATCGGTTTTGGACCGAAGGCGAAACGGAAATATCCAAATTGAAGCCGCCCAGCATGTCGCCGCAAGCGTCATATCGCTTGCAGCGGCTTTTTTACTTCGCCCAATTTCCTCATTCATCCGCTTTTGCCGCCCCAGGCGGAAAACAAGCGCACTGAATACGCTTTATCTGCCGTTTTCTTAGGCAAAGCATGGTAATCTTGCCGTTTTCATGCTATACTATGGGGGAATAATTTTCTTGATTTGCCTGCTCTTTTGCCCAGGCAAGCCATCTAATATTTTGTTGGGAGGTTTTGCAGATGACAACTGAAAAACTGCTTCAAGAAGCGGAGGCGCTCCGTGACTGCGTGCTGGAGGAGCGGCGCTGGCTGCACCGGCACCCGGAGACCGGCTTTGACCTGACCGATACCCACACATTCGTCAAGCAGGAGCTAGCAGACATGGGCTACCAGCCGGCGGACTGCGGAAGAGCCGGTATCGTCGCTCTGGCCGGCGGCAAAAAACCGGGAAATGTATTTTTGCTGCGGGCGGATATGGACGGCCTTCCCATCCATGAGGAGGCCGATGTGGAATTTGCCGCTCAGAATGGCCGCATGCACGCCTGCGGCCACGACCTGCACACCGCCATGCTGCTGGGGGCGGCCCGCCTGCTGAAAGCCCACGAGGACGAGATCGAGGGCACCGTGAAGCTGATGTTCCAGCCGGCGGAGGAAATTTTTGAAGGCTCCCACGACATGATCCAGGCGGGTCTCTTGGAAAATCCCAAGGTAGACGCTGCTCTCATGATCCACGTGATGGCCGGGATGCCCTTCCCCGCTGGGACGGTCATCGTCTCCGCTCCCGGCGTCAGCGCGCCGGCCGCGGACTATTTTGAGATCAAGGTCCAGGGCAAGGGCTGCCACGGCTCCATGCCCAACACCGGCGTGGACCCCCTTACGACTGCCGCCCACATTCTCATCGCCCTCCAGGAGCTCCACGCCAGAGAGCTGGCCATGGACGACCGGGCGGTGCTGACCATCGGCACCATGAACGCCGGAACCGCCGCCAACGTCATCCCGGACACCGTCACCATGGGCGGCAGCATCCGTACCTTTGACGAGGAGACCCGGGCTTTCATCAAGCAGCGGATGACGGACATCGCCAAAGGCGTCGCCGGCGCCTTCCGGGCGGAGGCGGAGGTCACCTTCGGCAGCGGCTGCCCCACGCTGGTCAACGACAAGGACCTGTCCGCCTGCTGCGAAACGTATGTAAAAGAGCTGTTGGCGCCCGGCAAGGCCTTTTCCGTGGCGGAGCTGAACGCCATGGGAGGCGGCGGCCAATCCTCCAAATCCGCCGGCTCCGAGGACTTTGCCTACGTCAGCCAGGAGGTGCCCTCCATCATGCTGGCCCTTGCCAGCGGACAGCCGGAAAAGGGCTACCAATATCCCCAGCACCACCCCATGGTCAAGTTCGACGAAAGCGTCCTGCCCGTGGGCAGCGCTGTCTACGCCTACACGGCCCTGCGCTGGCTGGAGGAGCACAAGGGATAATCGCTTGCCTCTGTCCGGCCCCGCATTTGGACTGCCTCCTGCCGCATAGAATTTGGCGGAGGGATGTTCATGCTGTCTGCCGCGCTGCTGCTGTTTGCCAACACTCTGCTGTTATCCCTGCGCCTCTCGGGAGGCGGTTCCTTTCCCAAGCCCCTGTCCGCCGCCGAGGAGCGGGAGTACCTTCAGCGCTATGCCCAGGGCGACCAGGAGGCCCGGGACATACTCATCCAACGAAATCTCCGCCTGGTAGCCCATATCATCAAGAAGTATTACACCCAGAACGGCGACCAGGAGGACTTGATCTCCATCGGCACCATCGGGCTCATTAAGGGCATCTCCAGCTTCAACCCGGAAAAAGGCGCCCGGCTGGCCACCTACGCCGCCAGATGCATCGAAAATTCTATACTATCGCAGCGGAACAAACGGCGGTTGAGGTGGAAAACCATGAACCTTTTGGGGCAAAATGGTCTATGTTCTGCCGCTTGAAAGTCCGCAGCTATGTATTGGCTGCGAATGTTGCAGGTACGTTAAAAGTTGCGCCGCTTCAAATTCTCAAGTTCCCGGTCGTCCTTCCACATAAGTTTTTGGATGCCGAGAAGTTCAATCTGCGGTTTTCGGACGCATCCGAGATCACGGAAATTGCGGACAAGCTGCGGTGGTATCGCTATCAAAAAGGACTTCGTCAGCGTGACGCGGCGGACTATGCGGGCATCGACCGCAGTACCTATATCCATTACGAAGAGGCAGGGCGGGACTTTTATCCGAAGGAGCATATGGAGAAGCTGGCGGAGCTGTTTGAAGTGCCGCTGGAGGATTTGCTGGATGACTATAACCTGTTCCTGCTGCGGGGTCAGGGAGCACAAATCAAAGCCATACGCCAGCGGCTCGGCTTGACGCAGAAGGCATATGCCACGCAGCTTGGTGTCCCGCTGCAAAAGTTCAAGCGATGGGAACAGGGAAGCGTGCAGATTTTCAAATCCACATGGGAGAAGTATTTCAAACAGACATAACCATAGCAGTAAACGAGCAGACCGGCGTTGAATGCCGGTCTGCTCGTTTGCTATGTATTATTGCTGCGCTTTCAGATGCTTTACCGCTGCATCTACCAGTTCCAGCTTCTGCTCCGTGGAACAGGGCAGCTTCTGGACATTTTTCAGCGCCTGCTCGGACTGGAACTTCGCCAGCTCCTGCCCAAGCTCCTGCTGCGCCTGCTTTGATTTCGGGAAGATCAGAAATACTTCCATGGCTGCCCTCCTTTCCAGAGCATTTTCTGCTTCAATCTATGCGTGTGTTCCGGCGGCTATGTAGACAAATAGAATTCAATTTCGGTGGTGCAAGGGAAATCGTATTGCCGCGCGGCTTTGGCGGTGCGGGGAGGCTTGCAATTCAAGGGCTTTTCGACCCTGAATTGTCTACACCGGACCGCCGTTTGCGGGCGGATTTCGCCTTCTGCTGGCGATGAACCTCCTTGGCACAGGCGGGGCAGTATTTTGCCCTGCCGGAGCGGGCGAGGATGCCCGTGCCGCAGACTTCGCAGCGGCGGAGTTTTTTCGGGCTGAGAATGGCCTGTTCCAGCTTGGGCTGCTGGGGCAGCACGGCGCGGCGAAACCACCGGCAAAGCAGACTTCGGGAGATGTACTGCGGGCAGACACCGTCCAGCAGCAGGCAGTCGCCATCCAAGAAGTTGCAGCAGCGCTTTGTAAGACCGCGCACGCTGCGAACTTGTCCCGGCGTCAGGCGGAAGAGCGAGCCGTCTGGCAGCCGCTCGATGGGGTCAAGCTTGTGCATCTTCGCCCTCCTTTGTGATGAGCTTTGCGTCCGCTGGGTAGTTCAGCGTGATGAGGGCGGGCTTGCCCAAGCCCTGCTTGCGCCGAACAATCAGACCGCTATACTCCAGCTCCCGGAAGATCCGCGTGGCGCTCTGACGGCTGCGGTGGAGTTTGGTTTGCGCCTGTTCCAAGGTGAAGTACAGCCGAATTGTGCCGTCCGGCTCGACGTAGCCGTTCTGCCGGGAAATGCAGGCTCTGTCCAGCAGCAACGCGTAGAGCACCTTGGCATCGTTGCTGATGCCCCGCAGGGCTTCGTCTTGGAGAAGAAACCTCGGCAGCGGTACATAGGACGCCGCCGGACTCTGCGTCGTGAGCTTGCAAAAAGTTTTCATCTGACCTCCTATCCCATCCATCCCATCAGGTGTATTGATTGGATTGATAGATTGATTCTCTTGTATCTTGATTTATTTCTTAATTAGTTAGAGGATGAATTTCAGCCCCGATGGAGGGCACGAAAACCGTCGTCCTGAAATCCGTTTTCGGAACCCTCCGGAGCGTCAACTTGTCCACTGCCTGGAAAACCGGTGCCGGAAAAGCCACACATGGAAAATCCCGTTGTGGTCAAAGCTCATCCCTCTGCCGCACTTTCAGCAGTTCCCAGATCTCGGCTTGCCGTGCTTTCAGCTCGGCAACGTCGTCTTCATAGCAGCGCCCGGTGCTGTTGATGCGGCGGCAGACGTGGTTGATGTTCGAGGCGACTCTGCTGACGGCAGCAGCCAGCTTCTTTTGCTCGGTGTAGTCCACCTTGATGATGTAGCCATCGATCAGCATCTTGCGGGCGTATGCGCCGAAGTTGTGGGTTCCCAGCTGGCGCATTTTGTGCTGGATCAGGCTCAGCTCCTGTTCATTCAGGCAGATTTCCTTGCGGATGGGTCGCGTGCGATCCGGCATGAGAATCACCCCTTCAGGTGCAGCCCGAAGGCACTGTTTTCTTCCAGAATTTCCAGATAGCCGTTGCCGGTGAGTTCAGCAAAAACCGGAGCAACTTTTTCGGGCGGAAGGGTCAGAGCATTTGCAAGTTCCTGAGCACTCAGACCGCCGTCCTCGAAGGTATACAAGAGCGCGCCAGTGAGCTTGGCTTCTGCGGAGAGATTCGTATCCAGCAGGAGGCGGGTGGGTACAGCGGTCATGTGGGTGTGGTTGTAGTAAGTGATCATAGTGGTTCTCCTTTCGATTTTGAAAATCTCTGTTTGAAGGGCGGGTTTGGATGGATTGGTTTCCCTTTCACCATCCCACGGACAATTTTTGACCGTTTGTCAGGTGGCTTGAAAAAATTCCGGACGTACAGAAGGTCCTCTATATAACCAACGGACACATTTTCCGGTTTTGTCCGAAAAAAGTTTTGAGGATGGAGGCCTCCTCCTGCACTCTCGCTCCAAAAGGTCCTCTCACTATTCAACGGACAAAATGATGCGGCGCGTCACGGTTCTGTCATAACAAGGACAAAAAAGAAGCGCTTGCCACTACGACAAACGCTTCTTTTTTGCATCAATTATTCGAGCAAATCCTCTATGTCCCTTTGATCGTATTCAGTTTTCTGCATCAACCGGCAGACGCCGTCTGCCTCGTCCCGCTGCTGCAAAAGCTGAGCAAACGCCCGATAGAGTGCAATCTGCCGACGCTCGATTGCGCCGCGATTCATGTGCATGACCTCAGCCGTTTTGCGGATGGACAGTCCCTCGGAAAAGCGTTTCCGAAACAGATCGGCGTAATCATTGAGCACGGTTTTGAGGGATTGCTGAGCAAAGGCAAGGTCCTCGCACATGGCTTGATAAGCTTCACGGCCTGATACACCGATGTACTGCTTGCGCTCCCGGATCAGCTTGTACCGCCGCAGATCCATCCGGTAGTTTTCACAGATGTCCTTGGCGTATTCATAGTACGTTTTACTGCGCCGGATATGGCGTTCGTCCTGTTCGCAAGGGATATACACAAAGGGCTTGCGCTTGGGTTCCGGAAAGCCGTCCTCTGTTACTTCTCCGATCATTTCCGGTTCGACCTCACGTCGGGTCTGACGGATGTATTTATCTCTAAGAATACCATCCACATTCACCTGCTCACAGAAGGACTCCAGGCGAATGGTGTAGTATTCCTCATTGCCTTCCCGGATGAAACTGGCATCCTTGCAGATCACAACAGCTTCGCCGGTATCGATATCTTTTACCACGCGGACAACGTAGATCCGCTTGCCGTCGTATCGTTTATAGTAACCGGCAAAAACGCGTTTGACTGCCATGCATAGGCTCCTCCCTCCGGGTGATTTGCTATCAGTATATCATAGAATGCGGCCGATAAACAGGACAATTTGAATAACACGGATCAGAGAGTGTTGAAGAATAGCAAGCACATCCGGTGTCCGTACACACCGGAAAAATGCATGCGCTGCCCCCTCCGTCCAAGCGTGCATTTTATCATTTGGGATGCTCCCAAACCCTGTATTTTTGATAAACCTCGGTTGTAATCAGAGAAATGAGATGATACCAAGAGCAGCACAGACAGCTGGGCTACCGAAATG
This sequence comes from Dysosmobacter sp. Sow4_B12, assembly GCF_052116665.1. NCBI lineage: Bacteria > Bacillati > Bacillota > Clostridia > Eubacteriales > Oscillospiraceae > Dysosmobacter > Dysosmobacter sp. Sow4_B12. The sequence continues at coordinate 90,599 of NZ_JBQKKR010000005.1, forward strand.
GCAACGGACGCGATTATTTCCAAAATATTTTTGAAAAATCATGCGGATAAATCATTTCGTATTGTAATTTGTCGAAACTTGTGTCATAATTATTTACAACGCTGCTAAGCGCTGTTGCGCTTGGCTGCAAGCATGATGAATCAGTGCTCTGCCAAACGGCAGGGCACATTTTGTTTATCAGGAGGAGATTCCTTATGGCAGTCAGTTATAAAAAGCTCTGGAAAATGCTGATCGACAAAGATATGAAGAAAAAAGATCTCTGCGCGAAAGCCGGTATCAGTACGGCCTCCGTCACCAAGATGGGCAAAGGCGGCCATGTCACTACAGAGGTGCTTGCTAAGATATGTGCAGCGATGGATTGCGGAGTGGATGATATTATGGAGATTGTGCTTGACGAAAGTGAAAAAATAGAGAAAAGATAATGTGAAATCCTTCTCAAATTGTAAGGCCAGAATGAAACAATTTGAGGAATCCAGAAAACAACATAAGGAGGAATGCATATGGCTTCACTAACACATGTCTGTATGTGGTCGGATAATGGCTGGAAGCGAATTACAGCAGAACAAGCCGCCAGATTGCATCCGGGTGGAACTGTATCTGCTCATAGTGGTCTGTTTATGTGTGAACTCTGTGGCCAGTATGTTATTCTTACCGACGGTGATATTAGGATACGCTACTTCAAACACAGTGCCTATGAAAAAAGCAAAGATTGTCCTGAGCGCACATTCGGAGCTGGCTATTCAATCTCTTACGGTTCTCAGGAACACGATTTACCAATCCGTATTACAAACGTATCCTCATCTTCTTTCAGCTTTGAAGTCGGCTTGATTCGTGCTCCAATAAGTTCTCTCGGCAAGGACTTTTGTATAGAAATCAAACCAAAGGGAGCATTTGATATACCCTATGTGTATACCAAAGAACGACTGAACTACGACAGTATTACATATCTTCCTATCGGTGAAAGGCCGTTTGAAAAATACACTCTCAGTTTCCAAAATGGAAACGATAAATTACGTGAATTCTGGCCGGCAGAGATTAAAGGCATTGATCCGGAAGGCACATTGTTTGAAAAAGTTTCCGGCAAAAAACTCTCATATGATGCCGATGTTGAGATTGGTAAAGAATACTACCTGCTAAAACGTGGCTACATCTATAGGAAGTCATTCAGCAGCGTGCGAATTCAAGAAATCATGCAAAAACGAATCGGGTGGGAAACTTGGAGTCTCTATGTGGTTTCTGCATCTGCATTTAATGAAGATGCAGCCCGATTCTATCTCGACTTCCATTGTCGGCTGACAGATCACCCTGTTTCATTGCAACCGGTATGGCCGTTATTTGTCGAAGGAAATTATATCGTTAAGCACAATCAAAACAGTATGTATATGCTTATCGAAGGTAATGTAGCCGCAGTTAAAACATTTCCTTCTGTGACAGTTCGTCAGCTAGATTACAATTCATCTCAGTCAAAACTATATGAGGTGTTTTGTTCCGGCAGACAGCAGTTAATATCTGCTGGCCGCACTCAAGCCTTACAATACACATACCTTTGGAAAGAGCCTCTTGACCAGGTGGGCTTGCATCCAGAAGTTTCAGTAACCGATATTGCAGGTGCTGAGGTTGATCCTGGCGAGACCGATACTCTACCGCACGACAAAACATTGCGCTTCAAATCAACATTTGATGGAGAGCTAATTATCTTCAACAATAACCGTGTTGTAGATAAGCGGAAATTATCCGCTGACAAATATATAGAGTTGAACGGACTATCCTACGGTTTAGGCGTTCAAGTTGTCATTGGCCTTGATGTCATCTGGCAAATCGATTTCAAGAAGCAACAGCCCATCGTTGTAAATGACGAAATTGAAATGCTGAAGCGAATTACTAATATCCTTAAGCAATCAGGCTGCGAAATCACTGCTGATAGTGAAATTACCGCAACTGGACGAAGAATCAAAAAGAAGATTGTTATCTACCCGGCAATGTGGGTTGAACCACATGCTACAAACACCATTTTCGTGAGCGATGCTTATATCAAGTATGCCAAGCCATATGCCGTCCAAAAGATTCTAGATAACATTTGATGGAGATTATGCCTGAGTAGTGAGAAATAAATGGAGAAGAGATATTGTAAAATTTTTCTGAAATTGTAAGGAGCGAAACTATGTTACACCACGGCCTATATGAACAAGTTATCAATAACGCCTTGACTAGCGAGCTTGCGGAGATTCCGGAAGCCCGCAAGGCGGTTGCACCCATTGACAAGGCCGAGGCGTCCAAGGTTCTGGCGCAGTATCTGGCGGATGTGGTTCAAAAGGGCTTGGATAACGTGCTGGACAACGGCGGGGATATTTCTGCCCAGATCGGGCTGACCAACCAGATCGTTGAGCTCATTCAAAATACGACGCAAGAAGCTGACTTTGCCGCGCTGGGCGTTGACCGGCGGGCAGAGCAGCTTCTTGCGCTTTTGCGGGAGACCGACCCGCGGCTGGCGGTGGGGAAAACAGCGGCGGACATAGAGCGCCCAGAGACCTCTATTGCACAAAGCTCACTTTTCACCGGGGCTGTGCATGAGCCGCAGATGTTTACGGAGCTCAAAAAAGAGATTGTCTCTGCTGACAGAATTGACATGCTGGTGTCCTTCATCAAATGGAGCGGTCTGCGGCTCATTATGGACGAGCTGCGAGAGTTTACGCAGAATGGCGGTGAGCTCCGTATTATCACCACTTCCTACATGGGCGCAACGGATATAAAAGCCATTGAGGAACTCCGACAGCTCCCAAACACACAGATCAAGGTTAGTTACAACACCAAGACAACTCGCCTCCATGCCAAAGCGTACATCTTCTACCGCGAAACCGGCTTCACAACGGCTTATGTGGGTTCGTCCAACCTGTCCAATGCCGCGCTGACCAGCGGGCTTGAATGGAACACCAAGGTGACGAAGCGCGACCTGCCTGAAACCATTGATAAAATCGCCGCGACCTTTGAGTATTACTGGAATGACCGGGAATTTGAGTATTATGATGAAGGCCAGAAAGAACGCCTTGCCCGTGCCCTGAAAGCAGAAAAATACTTCGACACCAACAATGCCGAAGTCTACACCATGGATATCAACCCCTATTCCTATCAGCAGGAGATTCTGGACAAGCTGGAGGCGGAGCGCACTGTCCGCGGTTATACTCGTAATCTGGTGGTAGCCGCCACCGGTACCGGCAAGACGGTCATCTCTGCTTTAGACTACAAGCGCTTCCGCAAGCAGAATCCGGACAAGCCTTGCCGACTGCTCTTCGTAGCGCACCGGGAAGAAATTCTCAAACAGAGTCTGTATACCTTCCGAGCCGTGCTCAAGGACGCCAACTTCGGGGAGATGTTTGTGGGCAGCTATAGGCCGGAAAGCATCGACAATCTGTTTATTTCCATTCAGACGTTCAATTCACAGAACTTTACGGAAAAGACGTCCCCTGGGTTTTACGATTACATCATCGTAGACGAGTTCCACCACGCGGCAGCTCCAACCTACCAGAAGCTCCTGGCCTACTACCAGCCTCGTATTTTGCTGGGCTTGACGGCTACGCCTGAACGTATGGACGGCAAGAGCATTCTGCCATACTTCAACAATCGTATTGCGGCGGAAATTCGTCTGCCGGAAGCCATTGACCGAAAGCTGCTCTGCCCGTTTCAGTATTTTGGCGTTACCGATACCGTGGATCTGGATGAACTCAAATGGTCTGCCGGTGGCTACCAAAAGAGCGAGCTGGAGCACATCTACACGTTCAGCGGGGCGGTTGCCGACCGCCGCGCCGACCATGTGGTGACGGCACTGCTGAAATATGTGACGGACATTGACGAGGTGAAGGGCCTCGGCTTCTGTGTGACGGTAGATCACGCGGAATTTATGTGCCGCTATTTTAACGACCACAACATTCCGTCCATGTGCCTCACCGGGCAGTCTTCGGACGAGGAAAGAGCGGCGGCCAAGCGGCGCTTGGTGTCCGGCGAGGTGCGGTTCATCTTCGTCGTGGACATCTACAACGAGGGCGTGGATATTCCGGAAGTTAATACTGTTCTGTTCCTGCGCCCCACCGAATCCCTGACAATCTTCTTGCAGCAGCTGGGACGTGGTCTGCGTCTATCTGAGGACAAAGAATGCCTGACCGTGCTGGACTTCATCGGTCAGGCAAATCGAAAATACAATTTTGAAGATAAGTTTGCGGCGCTGCTGTCGAATACCACCCGCAGCGTGAGCCGGGAGATCAAGGATGGTTTTGTGTCCGTCCCCAAGGGCTGCTATATCCAGCTGGAGAAGAAGGCAGCCAAATATATTTTGGAGAATATCCGCGCGTCCTATGGCAATACGGCTGGGTTGGTGGCTCGCGCAGCCTCCTTTGCGGAGGACAGCGGGCTGGAGCTGACGCTCAAAAACTTCTTGGATTACTACCATCTTGACCCACGGGCGATCTACAAGTTTTCCTCCTTCTCCCGCATTTGCGCCAGGGCGGATGTCATGGAAGACTTTTCGGAGCCACTGGAGGATATTCTGACCAAAGCGTTTGCAAAGATCGCCGTGGTTGATTCTCGCCGCTGGATTTCTTTCCTGTTGGATGTTCTTCCGCGTTTGGATAACCTTGATTTTGCAGCGCTTCCGGATGCGGAAAAGCGGATGATGCAGATGTTCTATGTCACCGTCTGGGGCAAGGCTGTGGAGGACTGGGACGACGAAGAGGTGCTTAGTAACCTCTATGCCCTGTCTGACAGCACGGTTCTGCTCGGTGAGCTCTTGGAGCTGCTGCGCTATCGCTTCGAGCAGATCGACTTTATCGACGAGCCGGTGGAGCTGGGCTTCGACTGCCCGTTGGATCTGCACTGCACCTATACCCGCGACCAGCTCTTGGTGGCACTGGACTTTATGAAGCCGTCCACCGTTCGTGAGGGCGTGAAGTGGTTGCCGGAGAAAAACATCGATGTGTTCTTTGTGACGCTGAACAAGGCGGACAAGGACTACTCGCCAACCACCATGTACAACGATTATTCCATCAATGAGAGCTTGTTCCATTGGCAAAGCCAGAGCACCACGGCGGAGAATTCGTCCACCGGTCAGCGCTATATCCACCACAAGGAACGCGGCAGCAGGGTGCTGCTGTTTGTCCGTGAGTTTAAGTCGGACCGTATGACCGGCGGTGCGGAAGCGTACACCTATCTGGGCACGGCGAACTACGTGAAGCATACGGGCAGCAGGCCGATGAATATCACCTGGCAGCTGGACCGCCCGATCCCGGCGAAGTTCTTGAAGAAGACAAATAAGTTGGTAGTAGGCTGACATACTTGGCATGATTTAAGGAGACACCTATGGACGCACGAAAGCACTTAATCATCATAAAAGGAAAAGACCAGACGGACTCGGTCGCGAGCTTTCAGTTCCATGACGGGAAGTGCGAGGTCGTCTATACCAGTGCGCCCAATAAGACATACAGCTTTCAGAGTAGCAATGTGGAGATCCTGCCTCTGAAAAAGAAAATTGACCCTGCGCAGGTGATTGTCATCGCAAATGGGCAAGCCATCAGCGGAATTGATGAGATTCTCGATTTCAGCGGGTATTATCGTATTGTCCGCAACGGAAAGAGAGATTTATCGTTCCACAGGAGCGAAGTGCAGTTCCAGCAGAATTGCCTGGCAGACGGTAAAAATCAAGAAGCATTCCAATATTTCAAGGAGACTGCCGCTGCAATCAGTCTGGTGGCGGAAAACGGTATCAACATTCTAAGTATGCAGTATGACAAGATCCAGCAGGTCAGCGAGGATACCGTGTTGGCAAGCTATCTTGCACCGCAGAAAGACGTCAAAATGCCCCAGATGCCGGAGGCAGTGATCTATCCGTTTGGCCTGAACCAGAGTCAAAAGCTGGCGGTAGAACGGGCGCTTTCCTCCAAAATCAGTATCATTCAGGGGCCACCGGGTACTGGGAAGACACAAACGATCCTGAATATCATCGCCAATGTTGTTCGCAGCGGAAAAACCGTGGCGGTTGTCTCCAACAACAATTCCGCAACGCATAATGTTGTGGAAAAGTTGGAGAAGAAAAATGCCGCTTTTCTGACTGCGTTTCTCGGCAGCCTTGCCAACAAAGAGAAGTTTCTGGATGCACAGACAGGCACCTATCCGAATATGAGCGCTTGGGAAATGTCGCCGGAGGAACGACAGCAATTTGTCATAGATTTCAAATACCGCACCCTCCAGCAGCGTCCCGGCAGGCAGGCCATTGGTGGCGTTATCGTCTGCGGATTTCTTGATGATCTGGATTTGGCCGCACTCCGCGGTATTGCTCCACTCGATTTCTGTGGTGGAGCCGTAGCGGACATAGATGGTTTTCAGTTCCGGGTCCAGCACATATCCGGTGGCCGCTTTGATCTCACGCAGATAATAGCGGCCATCGGCCAGTCCCTCGTCGGCGTAGATGTAGCCGTCCTGATCGGTCACATACTCCCCGATGGGATTGTGATTGCTGTCGTAAAGCAGGAACACTGCGCCGTAAATCCCCTTGCCGGTGGCCTTGTCCACCTTGTGGAGCAGGATTCGGGAGGTAGGGGCGTTATAGAACCAAAGCTGCTGCGTATCGTTGGCGCGGACCTCGATGGTCTGACTGCGGGAGGCATCGTCAATGCGATACCCCTTGATGGTTTCCACCTCGGTCACAACCACCGTTCCGGTGATGCCGCTGAGAATGATCTGGCCGTTTTTGTCCGTTCGGTACAAGCCCTTGCTGGAAAGTGCGCCGTTATCCACGAAGCTACCATCGGAATAGGTGATTTGGAACAGCACACCCTCCAGCGGCGTTTTCTTATCCGCGCTGGACAGCTTATTGATAATAAGGGAGCCCTGCGGCTGATTGCGGAACTCCAGCGTCACGGTCTGGCCTGCCTTGATGGTTGCGGTCTGCGGGGCGTCGTCCAGCAGATAGCCGTCCCTTGCGCGGGTTTCCTTTACTACCAGCGTCGTGCCGGGAGTGATGTCCGTAATCGTGAAAGTACCTGCGCTGTCCGTCACATATTTGCCGTTGGCATCGCCCACCACCGTTCCGTCTGCGGTGGTCACCATAAATTCCACATTGGAAAGGGGCTTATGGGTCGCGCTGTCGATCTTCTTCACCAGCAGGCTGCCCTTGGGAGAATTTCCAAAATAGAGCTGCACCACATCCTGTTGCTTGCCGCTGATATAGGCCGTCTGCGGTGCGGAGTCGATCACATGGCCGCTGTCGCTGGAGAGTTCTTCGACGATATAAGTGCCTTCTTTCAGCCCCGTCACGGTAAAGCTGCCGTTGGCCGAGGTCTTGTAGGTGCCGATAACCGTACCGCCTGTGCCGGAGGTGCCGGTCAGATACTTCACTTGGAATACGGCGTTGCTAACTGCTTCGCCGGTGACGCTGTCGTACTTCCACACCACCAATGCGGAGAGGGGAATATTTTCAAAGGTTAGCGTCTTGGAAGTGCCGGACTTGATGTAGACCTCCTGCGTGGCCTCCTTGATGGAGTAGCCCGTGGGCGGCTCCAATTCCGAGATTTTGTACCAGCCATCACGCAGGCCGGTCAACTGAAACTGACCGTTCTCACCGGTGTAGTAGGTGCCGAGGTCATTGATTTCGCCGCTGCCGGTATTGTTGCTGGCGTAGGTAACATGGAATTTCGCGCCCTGCAAGGGGTCTCCCGTCACGCTGTCCACCTTTTTGACGGTCAGCGCGGGCTTCTGATGGTTTTCAAAATAAACGGTGTGGTCGCGGTTGGGATAAAGCGTCGCAAGCTGAGAGGGCGCGTCCAGCAGATACGGGGACGGCACGGACTTTTCCGAGATTTCGTACACGCCGGGGAGTAAATTTTTCAGCTCCGCCTTGCCCTCGCTGTCTGTCTTGATCTGATCGACGCTGTGACCGTCTGCGGCGCGGACTTCAAACACGGTATCTGCGATGGGCTCGCCGGTGTCGGCGTCGTGCTTGTAGACAGTCAGGTTGGGACGCTTCTGGTTTTCAATGGTCAGGGTGCTGGTTCGGCCTGCGAACAGCTCCATGTGATACTCTCGCAGGTCGAGAATGTGAGAGGAATCCGTGGCGGTTTCCCGCACGGAGTACACGCCGGGCTCCAAATCGGCAATCAGAATCTCTCCCTGTTCATTGGTGGTGCGGTCAAGATAATGCGTTCCGTCCTCGATCTTGGCGATACGGAAATGTACATTTTTCAGGCGGCTACCGTCTGCGCTGGTCTTAATGATCTGCAACGATGGCTTGATGGTATTGGTGAATACGAACTGTGCGTCCTCGTTGGGGTCAAGCTGGATGATGCGCTGGGCCTGGTCGATGATATAGCCCTCACAGGCTTTTTCCGTCACCACATACGCGCCGGTGGGGAGCTTGGAGAGGTCGATCTCGCCGTTCTGATCGGTGGTAAATTCCTTGGGGCCGTAGTCACCAGCTACGGATTTGATCTCAAACACAGCATTGGGAATGACACGGCTGGGGTCGGTGCTGTCCACCTTCACCAATCTCATCCCCGGCTTCACATCGTTGAAGAACAGCAGCTCCTTGATGCCGTCGCCGGCAGACAGCTCCACCTCCTGCGGCGTGGTGTCGAGGATGTGACCGTCGCTGCCGGTATCCACTTCCACGGTGCGGTAGGTGCCGGGAGCAGCATCGGTCAAAAGGATTTCACCAAACTCGTCCGTGCGGAATTTACCGAGAGAAACGCTGTCTCGGAAAATTTCAAAGGTGACATTGGGCATGGCAACCATGTTCTTGCGGTCATATTTGATGATCCGCAGACCGGGCAGTTCCTTGTTTACCAGCGAAAAAGTGGTGGTTTCGCCGGTGGCCACGGAAGCCGTATAGGTGGCATCGTCCTTCAGCCAGCCGGAGGGCGCGGTGATTTCGCGGATTTCATACGCACCGGGCTTGATCTCATCGAAAATGGCATAGCCCGCAAAATTGGTTTCAGCGGTGTAGGTCACGCCGCTCTCAATGTGCTTGATCTGCACCATCGCTCCGGGCAGGTGTGCGCCGGTGTTGGACAGCTTTTCAATACGGAGGGTTCCGTATGGCTCATTCCAGAAGGTGATTTCTGCGACTTTCCCGTATTCCACCTTGATATTCTGTGCGGGCGTATCACTGAGTAGGTGATCCAAAGGCGCTACACGTTCATACACGGTGTAGTTGCCCGCCAGCGTCAGGGGGATGGTCACGGTGCCGTCCGAGCCGGTGGCGAAGGTGCCGACGGTGGCTCCGTCGGGATCGACCACCTCAAAAATAGCGCCGCTGAGAGGGGTATCCGTACCCTTTTCCAGCTTGATGAGCTTCAGGCCGGTGTCAGGCGTTTCGGGCTTTTCCCCATCGCTGAAATTGCTGTACGCGGACAGGCGCATGGTGACGGTAGGATCGGTATCGCACATATAGTTCTGGAGCTGGCCGTATTTGTTCTGCTCCGCGCACACAGCATAAAACACAGCATACTTATAAACATCAGTGGTAAAAGAAAGCTGGACGCTGCCGGTCTTGCCCGCCACCGCAGCGGCAGGGTACAGCACCTTGAATTTACCGCCGTAGCCATCCCCGGTGCCGGAGGTGGTGATGGTGGTAATATCCTTGTTGTCCATATCCACAATGCGCGCTCCTGCGGGGACGGAGGCAGGATCGGAGAAGGCTACGCGGATGGCGTAATTGCACACCCATGTGTCGGAGTGAATTGTAAACACCTGTTGCTTGTACTGCTGTCCGTCCACCGTGACGGCATAGGCGGTGTCCCGGTCAGGGGTAGCGGTAACGCGGGGCGAGTAGACCTTGTTCCATGCCGTGCCGCGCACATAGATGTCCTTGGCTGCGGCAAGGATGGCCTGTGCCCGCTGAAGCTCTTTTCCTGTGAGATTGGGATTGACCTTCAGGTTGTTGATGTTCCAGTTGGGGAGCAGGTAGCACCACAGCGCCATCTTGGTCGCATAGTAGGCGTGGTACTTGTTCTCCAGCTTCAGTTCCGATAAGCCGCGGGTAGGATAGCCGTTGGCGATGATACCCATGACCTTTGGATCGCTGCCCTTTTCCTTGGCGATGTATTTGATACTCTCGCCGGGGCCAACAGTCTGCGGGACGCCCTTGGTGTTGGGGTTGACGCAGTACGCGGGGATCTCCTTTGTCCTGCCGTTGCTGTCCACATAATTAAAATAGGTATAGATCAGCTCACGGATGCGGCCATTGATGGAGAGATAGGAGAGCTTCTGTTCTCCGTTGTAGATATTGACTTCGCCCAGGGCTTCCTCCTCACTGCTGGCGGCAAGGGCCGTGGCCGGGAGCATCCCCAGCACCATTACCAGTGCAAGGAGCATGGAAACCAATCGTTTTTTCATGTGCATTTTCTCCTTTTATTGATTTTGGGAAACAGAAAAGGCGGTATGCTTTTGCATACCGCCCGCGCGTTGAGATATGAAGTTGTCAGCTCACATAGATGCTGTACTCAGTGTATTGAAACACGCCGTTTTTGTAGACATTCCATGCCTCCATAGAGTAAGTCCCCGGCGGGCAGGAATTGAATAGCCCTGTGATCTGCTCCGAGCGCCACGGTCAAAAGCTCTGCGGCGTGACATCTGCGGGAATGGTCAGGTTGATCTTCACCTTGTCATTCCCGCTGGGGAATTTCACCGGCTGGCCGTTCTGCCATGTTTCCGGGTTGCCCCCGATGGCATTATACAAGGTATAGAGCATCCGGCGTGTTTCGTAGAGATTGCGCTGGAATAGGTAGTCCTGCCCGCCGCTGGTGAAGTGACGCGCCTCCGCTCTCGGCATTTCCGGTTGGGGCAGCTTGCTCCAGTCACAGGTGGCGGCAGGCAGTTCTCCCAGCGGTGCGCTGGAAAAGGCGTTGTTGTTCCAGCGGGACACATCTTTAATAGTGTAGTCCGTGCCATCGTCGCAGCGGATCACATCACCCACCTTGGGAACATACCGGGAACCGTCTGTGGGTACTGCGGCAGTCTGCTGGGGTGCGGTTCCGGTGTAGGGCTTTCCGCTTTCCACCTGCACACAGCCGTTAACGCTGTCCCAATAAACATTGAAACCGACCTGTTCGCCAATGT